>JAGAEB010000055.1 GCA_017613335.1 Methanosarcinaceae archaeon | reverse complement strand
GATAGCGTCCATGGGTCCGCATTCCGGGCGTTCCTTTTCGATCCAGCCGGCTTCGCCGATATGAAGCATTGCAAATCCTTTCATGATGTTTACTCCTTTGTGTCTGTCGTTGTTCCCCGACAGTACAAATGCTACCAAATCTTAGATGTATTTATACTTTTCTCTCATATCCGCCCGGATTTCCCTGACATAATGTTTTCTTTACATCCTCTTGATGTCTTTTTTCATTTTTTGTCTGTCGGTCGGCGACTGTTCTGTTTTGGTTTTTCCTGATTTGCGGAGACGGCCGTTTTTGTTCCGGGAAAACGACAGATTCTTCTTTTCACAACAGGTTCTTATACTATGAAGTTTTCAGACATAAGAATAAGTTCTCATGCACCGGAATAAGTTTTCAGGCATTTTGACCTGAATGACGAAGTTTTAAATTAATACGGATCCTGTCCGGAAAGTCGCGGAGTCTGTCAGAATGGCTTCTTTATCTCTGAACAAAAACGTCTGGCTGTCGATGTTCATTATTTTCATCGTGACGTGCGGTGTTTTTCTTTCTCTTTTCATTTTCAGTGAGATCTTTATCGTCATTCTTGTCGGACTCTGTCTGATCTTCGTCACGGAAAAATGCTGCACCGTTTACCGCAGACTGACGTCCCGTCTGCCCCGGGAAGCCGGAAGAGCCGTTGCCATATGTATCTGGTGCGTTTTTTTTGCCGTTATCCTGGGCGTTGTTTTCTACTGCGCCGACCGTCTCAATTATGTCCTGATGAATATCACCTACTTCGAGCAGATCCTCCGGGACGGTACGCTCCGGCTTGAAAATCTCATCTCGGAATTCGTGGGCATTGACGCCGTTTCCGGAATCCTGGACAGGATCGTCTCAGCCGTTTCGGACGGTCTGTTCGATGCTATCGGCAATATCCTGTCCCACGGCGCTTACTTCATCCTGTGCGCCGTTCTTCTGTACCCGTTCATGTTCTATGCGTATTTCCATGATTCCGAGCGCATCAAAAAAGCTATTGCCGGCGCCGTCCCTGAGATCTTCCGCGAAGGATTTGAAGTCGCATCAGACGCTGTTTCCCGCGACATCAACAACTATGTCTATGCCAAGGTCATCGAATCCGTTGTCCTTGCTGTCGTTTCATGCATCGGGTTTTATCTGATCGGTCTCGACAACTGGCTTATCCTCGGCTGCCTGATCGGTCTTCTGAATAATATTCCTTACATCGGACCGGTCATCGGCACCATCCCGCCTATGATCGTCGGGATCACCGTCAGTTTCAAAGTCATGATCCTGGCGGCTCTCGTCTGCCTGCTCGGTCAGGTGATCGACAACATTTATCTCATCCCGGTCGTCATCTCCAAAAAAGTCCAGGTCAATTCTCTCCTGACTGTGATCCTGGTCCTCGCCTTTTCAGAGGCATTCGGCATGCTCGGCATGATCCTGGCGATCCCGGTTTACATCATCTGCCGTATCATCTTCACGGAATCGTACAAACAGCTGATCCGCATCTTCCCGTCCGAAGAAACAGATGATGACGGATCAGGCGAAAATGAAAACATCAATGAAAACGAAAGCAACAGAACAGAGAACAGAAAAGAAGACGATTTCGATCCTGTCTCGTTCCTTAAAATGAAAAGAGATGAAAGCCGCAAGAACACCCTGAAATTCTGAGATCATGCGAACAACCGGCTCAAAAAAGATCGGCGGAAATATTTCCTTCACAGGTCTGTCGGGAAAACCGCCGATTCTGTCTGTCCGGATCAGACCGGTTGTTTTCAGACCGCAGTTTTCAGACTTGTCGCTTTCCGACCGGTTGTTTTCAGACTTGTTGTTTTCAGACCGCTGTTTTCAGACTTGTTGTTTCAGAAGGGTTGCTTTCAGACCGTTGTTTTCAGACAGATTGTCTTCAGACTGATTTTTTTCAGACAATCTGTTTTCTGTTTTTTCTCATCCGGCGTGTCCTGTGGGTTTTTGATGATGCTTTTCCTGAAAAGTTTCCGGATGTTTTGAGCTGCCCGACTTTCCGGAGATGCCTGATCCCGGTCTTTCTGTACGGGTCGTACGGCGTGATCCCGATCTCACTGATCAGGGGTGCAGCGGCTTCTTTTTTGTTCTCCTTTTTCGTTTTTGTGCCGGATCCGCTTTTTCCGGTTCCTGATTTCCCGGAGGCTGATTTTCCTGATCCTGTCTTTCCGAATGCGGTTTTTCCTGCTTTTTCCGTCTCTGTTCTGCCCTGGCCGGATCCCGTCTTTTTTGCTCCGTCTTTCCGGCCGCTCACGATATCTGAGATGATCTCTCCGGCCGTTTCATCAGAAACGGCTTTCGCGCCGCCGGATGTGACGATATTTCCTTCAACGGATGCGGACTCATGCAGATACACTTTTTTCGCGGTGACATCTCCGGTCACTCTGCATCCTTTTCCGATCAGGAGCCGTCCGGCCGCCCGTATATCGCCGAGAACGGTCACGTTTTCTTTCAGGCAGATATCTCCGCCGGAACGGACATAGCCGTCGATCTCCGTCTCTTCATCAACGATGATCTTCGAGGCATACAGATCCGAGCAGATGATACAGTTCTTTCCGATAACGGCTTCATCCGGGACGCTGACGGCGTTTTCCGAGATCCTCGATCCGATCGGCAGCAGGAACATTTCATCGGAGCCTTCAAGATCCATCAGATCGATCTCGATCTGTTCATCATCATTTCCGTCATCCTCAAAAAGGTCATCCAGCGCCTTGTCAATCTCTTCGCTCGTTTTTCCGATGCCCATCAGCGCGCGGATGTAGATGAAAAGATACATCATGATCGGAAGCGGATTTCTGACAACGACCCATCCGTGCGTTTCAAAACCGCCGTCGAGTTTCACCTCTTTTCCGATATCGAGGTCTCCCAGGACAATGATCTTGCCGGAAACGGACGTGAATTCGCCCAGGGAAGCATTCCTTCTGACGGTGACATCATTCCTGAATCTGCACCAGATATCTGCGTGAAGATCCTCTTCCGTTTCCACGATACCGCTGACGGAAACGCCTTCACCGATGATCAGAGAGACTGCCCTGATCCCCGGGATCACAGACGCATGGTTTCCGATGATCCCTGTTCCCGGAATGTGGATGATGCCGTTTTCAAAAACAGTTCTGTCCGGGACATTAAAAGCAAAATTGATCTTTTTTTCCGGAATGATGTCCAACTCCCGTTGACCGGATATCAGAAATCCCGCATTTATGCCTGAAATCTCTGATACAGCCTCTTTAACATAATTTACAACAGTCCTATTTCATTTAATTCTTTTTCTGAAAATTCCTGTCTGCCCGGACCGTCTGTGTCAAGAGGACATACATGAAAAACAAAGGCGCGCAAAAAAGAGTACTCAAAGCGGTGTGCCGTTTGTGAGGTGATGTTTGTGAGGTGATGGTTGTGAGGTGCAGTTTGATGTACAGTTTGTGAGGTGATGTTTGTGAGGTGCCGTTTGTGAGGTGCCGTTTGTGATGTACAGTTTGTGATGTACAGTTTATAATGTACAGTTTGTGATGTACAGTTTGTGATGTACAGTTTGTGATACGAAACACGAAAAACACTTACGATTGCCGGGCGATCTGCAGACATGACAGAAGATGGCCTCACGGAACAAAATTTTTCAGGAGAAGATAAATAATTCCATCGGAAATAAGGGGGTAATCCTCAAAAGCTTAGGATCATTTCGTTTTATTAAATTTACTTTATCTCTCCTTGTCACTGTCTTCATCTGTTATATCGTCTGTCTTCCGGAATCTGACCCCGGGATGTCTTTCCTGCTTTTCATCTTTTTTCGTAACCGTCTTCTTTTCAGTAACCGTCTTCTTTTCCCGCCGGCCATGGTGCGGTTTCCCGCTGTCACTGCAATACTTTATAAACTCCCGATGCCCTTTTATCTGCCATGTCACCGACAATATTGGTCATTATCGGAGTTTACATTCTCCTGAACCTGATTGCTTTCGCTGCATACGGAATTGACAAGATCAAAGCCAAATCCGATATGTGGAGAACACCTGAGAAAACCCTTCTGACTCTTGCTTTCTTCGGACCGTTCGGCGGTTACAGCGCCATGCAGATCTTCAGACACAAGACCCAGAAACAGCCGTTCCCGACGCTGGTCCCGCTGTTCCTCGGTCTTCATATTATCCTGATCATCGTCGCCGCGGTTCTTTTATCCGGCATTGTCAGCTTCTGAACCGGCAGAATTTCTTCCGGACAGAACATAAAGCATCATCAGCCGGAAATCCGATCGATCACGAACACCCGTCTGATCCGGAAAAAAAGACCGGATCTGACAAAAATAAGAAAAAAAAGCCGATCTCCCGGGAAGGAAGATCGGCTTTTTTTATCGGTTTCGTTTTTGACCTCATCGGTTTCGTTTTTTAATTGATTTTTCGTTTTTGACCTCATTGATTTCGTTTTTTTAATTGATTTTTCGTTTTTGCTTCATTGGTTTCGTTTTTTTAATTGATTTTTCGTTTTTTGTTCATTGGTTTAGTGTTTTTTATTTATTTTTAGTTTTTTATG
>JAGAEB010000005.1 GCA_017613335.1 Methanosarcinaceae archaeon | reverse complement strand
GTAGGATGAGACGGCGCCGACGGAAACGCCGTCGACGAGGACGTCTGCGATGTGCCAGCCGCTGTCGGGCGTGATCGTGCAGACGACGGAGCCGCCTGCTTCGACGACCGTGTCGCCGGCGGGTCTGATGACGCCGTTGCGCGACGGGGATGCGGTGATCGTGAACGTATCGGCGGCGTCGCCTTTTCCAAAAACGGCGGAAATGACATGGTCACTGTCGACGTTGCTGAAACTGTATTCAGATACCGCGCCGACGGAAACGTTGTCGACAAGGACGTCTTTGATGTGACAGCCTTCGTCCGGAGTAATCATGAAGGTGACGGAGCCGCCTTCTTCGACGGTCGTTTCGCCGGACGGGTCGATCGTTCCGTATTCCGTATCCGTTGCGGTGATCGTGAACATGGGGTCTCTGAATGCGTAGAAGTAACCGTTTTCAGCACCGATGTAAAGGGTCCTGTCGAGGATCAGGGGTGTTCCTTCGAACAGAGACCACCAGCCCGGCGCGACTTCGTCGGCAAGATACGACCAGCGAAGATCCGCTGCGCCGCCGTCCGTTTTCGTGATGTCGACGGCAAAGAGCGTCTGATCTTTGTACGTTCCGTAATAGACCGTATCGCCGGCAACGACAGGGGATGCTCTGCTGGCGCTTCCGTCATCGAAATGCCAGAGCAGATGTCCGTCCGTCAGATCATATCCGGCAATACCGAAACTGCCGATCTCGTCTTCTTTTGAACAGTATCCCGTTGCGATGACCTGAGTCTCCGTGACGGCGGGCGTCGACGGATTGATCTGCGTGTTGGTCACGTTCCAGTTTTCAAGACCGGTCACGGCATTGAGGCTGTAAAGAGCGCCGCTCACGGCCACATAGACGGAATTGTTGTAATAGACCGGCGTTCCGACATAGACGTTGTTCTTCGGACCCTGAGCGCCTGCATCAAATGCCCACTGGCGGACCATTGTTTCCGGATCGAAGGCGATGACACCGCCGCCGCCGCTGACGTAGAGGGAACTTCTGTCGGCGTTCATGGAAACGGATGAATACATGCTCGTTCCGCCGTTCTTTTCCGTGCCGCTGACACCGATCGGGATCCTGAAGAGTTCTTTACAGGAACTGCCTGCGTCTTCATAGACGTAGAGGTAGTTATCGGCGTCTTTGTTGCTCTGGGCATATGTGAGGATATAGACGAGCTTACGGCCGTCATCGTTTTTGACGACAAGGGGACTTGCTGTCAGGCCCGTGTACGGATAGCTGCTGATCGCAGGCGTACTCCAGAGCGTCTCTCCGTTTTCAGCATCGAGACAGAGCATGGCGCCTGCGATGTGTCCGACATAAATCCTTCCGTCGAAATACGTCGCCGTCGTTCTGGAGTTGACGTTGTCCGATCTCCAGTTGAGTTGTCCATCCGTCGTGTAGCTGTAGAGACCGTTGGCGGTTTCATTGCCGGCCATACCGCCTGTCCAGATGGTATAGAAAATGTTTCCGTTACCGTCCGTGACAGGAGAACCGCTGACGAGCGGCATCGATTTCGTATCCGTGCCGTTCGGCCGGTGGTCCGTGATCCGCGGCGTCGTTAATGTTTTCGGGCCGTTTTCACGGATATAGCCGGTCCTGGCTTCATTTCCTTTCCAGAGCGTGTATGTTGAAACAGGAACATCGGGCGCGGAAATTCCGGAAGCAACTTTTACCGGGATTTCGAATGTGACAGGGACAGCTCCTTCCGGCGCATAGACCGCCTTCAGCGTACCGCCCTGAGATCCCGGTGAGAATGTCACCGTCAGCCCGGTGCCATCTGCGGAAACCGTGCCTGTCGTTTCCCAGGACAGACAGGATTCGTCGGGAGACGATCCGTCATAAAGCGTCACGGCTGCCGTTGCCGTTCCGGTCTCATCGCCTGATGCGAAGACCGTTCTGTCGGCAGTCATCTGAATTTCTGCATACGTCATGACATTGACAGTCAGTTTTATGCCGACATATTTTTTCCCGTCCTGATCGACATAGTCTGCCACGATCACATCTCCGTCGCTGACCGGATCTTCCGGACCGGCCGGCTGACCGTTCAGCGTTATATTCCATCTGTACCGGGAATTGTCGGAAAAGCCGGCAAACGTCTTTATCTGACCATCCGCAACGGCCCAGGACAGATTCCGTTCATCGGAAAAAGCAGATAAAGCACCGATAACTGTTTTTTCATGCGGTACGACCGTCAGTCCTTCAATAATGTTAATCTCTGTCTCCTCATCAGCTCTTCCGCTTCCGCGTATGATGAGTGAATCGGAATATGTATCGGAATACGGATACGGTTTGAATTTTTTCATCAGACTTCCTTGGCCATCATGTGCTGCCTGATACAATGCCGTCACGTCTTCAACATAAGTATCGTTCACAGGAGGATATGATCCGGTTCCGACAAAGAAATAGCCGTCGGAAATACAGGGGGACGAGGTACATATTTTTGAACTGTTGATCGTAAATGAATATTCATCATACGGATTACCGTATTCCTGATACATACCATTATCATATTTGTATGAACTGCCGGCGTGGGGTTTTCCGGTACAGATATCAAGGCCGTAAACGTTTGACGTGTGCGACCCGTATAATCTGTTGTGTATTAATTCAATATTTGATGTATAATAGACGATGTCTCCGGAAATGACCGGAGAATTCGGAGAGACTTCACAGGAAATAATTAATATATCGCCGGAAAGGCAGGTAACAGGTTCATGCGTCCATTTCAGAGAACCGTCTGTTTTTCCGTATGCTGCCAGGCCTGCCGGAGAGTTCGAAATGACGAGATCGTCATTGACGGCGGGAGCAGTCGCCAGTCCGCCGCGGGATTCGTCTTTCCATTTTTCGCGGCCGTTTCCGGCATTCAGACAGTAGACACCCGAGGCTGTCGTGAAGAAGACAGACCCGTCGCTGTAAACAGGCGTTCCCGTGTCGCCGTATGTTTCATGACTGTTCCAGGCAACGGCATAGTCCTGAAGACTGACGGCAAAGACACCGTTCATTCCGGAGGAATAAATGAAGGAACCGTCACTCGACGGCGATGAGAAATCGGCAACGCCGCCGGACAGGGAGATGTTGACGATTTCAGACGGTGATGCAGAACCGTCCGCTGCCGTATAGCCGAGGAAGGCTGTTTTCGTCGTGACGTAAACATTCGTCGATCCGGACTCATTTTTAAGAACGAGCGGTGTCGACGAAAGACCGTATTCTCCGGAAGGTTCGATCACGGGGGAATTCCAGATGATATGGCCGTCATCTGCGTCCAGGCAGTAGAGTTTTCCGTCGATGCCGCCGGCATAGACACGGTCTTCGAAAACGGTCAGACCCGAGACGGAGCCGGCAGGTGTTCCGTTGTCATAGCAGATCGTCGTGTTCCAGAGAATTCTTCTGTCGTTCAGGTCGACGCACCAGATCCCCATATAAGGCGTTTCTTCAACGGGGATATAATCCGACGGACCCGTTCCGAAAAATACCTTCCCGCCGACGATGCAGGGTGTCCCGTTTACAGAACCCGATCCGCTGATATTGAGGACAAGATCATTAGCTGTCAGTTTTGGATCAATTGTTTTTATATAATTTTTTGACCCAGGATTCACATAAAAAGGAACACGCATTCCTAATGTCTGATAGATACCGGTACCGGGATATTTCATATTATTATTCGCATATTCTCCGGGAGAATGAAAGAAAGCTAAAGGTTCTGAGACACCGCTTCTGGCATTGTCATCATGAAAAGTTGCAACGTCTGCAGAAACTTGCAGACAAAGACACAAAAGACAGACAATGCAAAAAATAAAAGGACTTTTTCTGCAGGACATTTTACAGACTCCTTTAAAAAAGAACAATCCGAAAATTTTGCATGTCCGGAAAGATGCCGATATCAGGCTGTCCGCCGGATATCGGTCTGATTCGTCATAGACTGATCCGAAAGCAAACGATCCGGAATCGTGCATGGCATTGCATATCAGAACACGCAGATATAGCCGCCCGATTCCGGCGTTTACAATACAGCAGGATCTGCTGTGATCCGGCAGTTTTTCCGGACAGAAACTGTCGGATTTCTGTTGTCAGACCACAGTGATCGTCACTTTGTCGGTAACGCCGCTTTCATAATAGCCTGCAGCAAACTGCTCAGTATTGTTACCGACAACGGTCCCGTTGAAGTTTCCTGCATCTGCGCTCGGCATCATCCAGACAGAAAGCGTATCTCCGGTTGAAAGAGAAGTCGTGTCAAGAGAGGATGTCCAGTTTCCGTTGAGAAGAATGGCCCAGCCATAACCTGTTTTATAATAATCCGGAGAAATTCCGTTGATATCCTGCAGCCATGCATAGCCGTACGCTGTACTGATATTGCATGTGAAAACGGTATTGTTTCCGGATGCTGCCTGAAGGGCGGTAACTCCCGTCATTCCGGAAGAATTTGTCACATTGCCGTCAAAGATAACGGAAACGTTTGAAACGGTAACAGGGATGTGATATGCACACACAGCCGAATTGTTCTGAGATGCATAACAATTTTCTGATAAATTCATATCAATCATGAAAAATGTCACAATGTCGCCGTTGCTGACAGAATCTGACAGATTCTCTGTTTGGTTTTCTCCTATGAAAGCAGTCCAGACGTAGTTGGTGCCGTCGGTAGAATAATTGTTGATCTGAGTAATATCATCACCAGAATAATCAACATCCAGAGTTGTAATGGTGCTTCCGTTGTTACCTATAAATTCATAGGCATAGGCAGTTCTTAAAGCACCGTAGACGGATTTTGCCGGAACAAAATCACCGACAGGGCCGCTGAGAATCCAGCTGCCGTTCGGCGCCTGGATGTGGGTCGGAACATCGTTGGTCAGAACAAGTGCATCACCATTGATCGTGACGGGGACAGTGTAGTCGACAGATGCTGCGGAAGCAGCGCTGATGCCGACAACTGATGTCAGCATAAGGATCAAAAGAACTGATCCGATTTTAAGATATTTTTTATTATACATATTTAATCCTTCGATTAATATTTCATATATAGAAGGATACACTTCCCCTGACAGGCATGATCATTGAAAAAAAGCAAATGACAACGAACCGATCTCTTTTCGCGGAAATGTCCGATCGTTCAGCCCGGTGTTTCAGCCGGCCTGAGCTCCGGAATTCCCCGGAAAGGATGATCCTGCGGGAATCAAAGACCCCGCATGATAAAGGTTAAAAACCTTTAAGATGTTATATGCCATTGCTTTTTCCCGTGCTGTTTACCAGGGGAAAAGTATCCGGGCATCAGTCATGCCAGTGACTGATGCCTTTTTTTTATTTGCCGTTGCGGAAAACCGCTTTCCCGGAAGGCCTTTCACAAAAGATATCCGGTTTTATCAGGAATCCGGGAAAAGCGGCAGTCGGGCGACAAACAGAAGTAAAGAGGACTTGGTTCTATATAAAAGTAATTTTAGATGAGTGAAAGCTTAATATTGTTCTTCGGATATCATTTTTTATAAATTCATGTGTCTTCGCTGAAAAAAATAAACTGAAAATGAAAACGTCTCCTCAGACGGACGGATGCGGCCGGAGAGGGCGTTTCCGGGCGTCTCCGGGATCCGTCTTTTCAGTTTACCTGTGCGTCTCAGGACATGTCTGTGACCCGGGATCACGGCCGTTGCTCCGGACAGAGCTGCAGCATCCGGAAAAAAGCAGATGAAAGACGGAACGATCCGTTTCGGGGGGATGGGCGGAAGCGTCGCTGCAGCGGTCAGGGATGACGGCATGAGAAAGGTTAAAAACCTTCAGGGTGTCTTACGTTTGCTTTTTTCCGCGTTTGTCTCAGGGAAAAGCATCCGGGCATCAGTCAGTTGCGTTGACTGATGCCTTTTTTTTGGTCTGCCTCAGCGGGAGGTCGCTTTTTCCGGAAACGACCGCCGGTGTTTGCCGCAGATCTCCGGGATTTCCCGGGCTCCCGGACCGGGGGATGACGGGCGCCGGACGGCAGACATAGGTAAAAGGTGTTTGAAATATATAAAGCTGATTTTTATCCTGAAAGCTAACGATCGTTAGCTTTTGTGTCGAGTGATAGCGGTTTTTTTGAGAAGTGTATTTTTCGGATTATATCCGGTGTGATATATAAAATCCGGACGGAAAAGGCGGCGGTCATCATGGGACGGGGGGAAAAGGGAAGGGGAAAAATAAAGAAGCGGGAGAGGTGAGGGAGATGAGATCCGGAGGCGGAAATTTGGGGGGGTAAGAGGTGGACCTGCGGAATTTTTCCCGGGGTGAGAGGTGGACCTGCGGAATTTTTCTTGGGGTAAGCGGACGTGGCCGGAAAAATTTCGGATTCAAGCGGACGTTGCCGGAAAAATATCGGATCCGGCGGACACGGACGGAAAATGAAGAAAAAGCTGTCTGTCCTTCGGACAGACAGCCGGATGAACCGGAATCAGGTATCGTTTTCAGGATGTAGTGTTTTTTCGTGTCTGATTTCAAAGCCGTCTGTAGTAGTTCTGTCTTTCGGAAACCGGAATGTTCAGGACGTCCATTGCCTGTTCAGCCGTGCATTTGAATTTGTCCATAATGTTTCTGATCGAACGGAGGAACGATTCCTGCATACGTTCTTCTGCGAGTTTTCTTTCTTCCTGTATTCTTTTTTCAGCTCTTTTTTCAGCTCTTTTTTCAGCTTCTTCTTCTGCAATCTTTCTTTCTTCTTCTGCAATCTTTCTTTCTTCTTCTGCAATCTTTCTTTCTTCCTGTAATCTTTCTTCGACGAGTTCGATGACGGCTTCTCTTATGATCCCCATGGGTTTTTCACCTCCTTCGGTGTCTTTGAAGGCTCTGAAGGCCTGTGCGAATTCCGGAAAATACATTTCCCGATGATCGCCGCATTTCAGATCGTGGACAAGATGGCCTATGTCGTCGTCTCCTTGCCATGAGCCGTTGACATAGATCATGTGTTCTTTGGTCTCTGTGAGGACGGCTCTTCCGTTGAGCGTCTTGTCAATTGAATAGAGCGGTTCTCCGAATTTAAAATAATCATCCTCTGTAATAAATATGATGTATATATGGGGCAGATCGTCAAATCTGCGGCCTTTTTCTGAAAATTCGACGCCGAGAGCGATGAAATGGTATTCCGCACGAGTCGGAGAGGCGTCTTTTTTTCTTTTTTGGATCTCTATGTTGTATTTTCTGCCGTCTTTTCCGGAAGCAAGGACGTCAAGAATGACACCCCTGCTCCTGTCAGCGCGTCTGAGGTTATACTGCACACTGACCGACTCAATCTCAAGGTCGGGTTTTTTCAGAACAGTGCGGATTATCTTCTGAACGAGCTCGGGTCTCTGCCTGAAGGCAAGCGTCATGAATTCGTCGTCCATGAGACAGACGTCTTCGGGAATGCTGAGGTATAATCTGTTTTTTGTTTCGGCCGTTTTCATTCCTCCTGACCGGCAAAGGGTGAGAACGTCATTATTTAAATCCATAATTATGTTTGTTTTTGTTTGATATCGTTTTATAGTATATAATGTTTGAATATAATAGTCAGTTGGTGTCGGTTTCCCGGAAATATTCCGGATTCAGGCGGACGTCACCGGAAAATTTTCGGGGTGAGCGGACGTTGTCGGAAATTTTCCGGATTCAGGCGGACGTTGCCGGAAAATTTTCGGAGTGAGCGGACGTCACCGAAAATTTTTCGGAGTCAGGCGGGCGTTGCCGGAAAAATTTCGGATCCCGGCGGACGTTGCCGGAAAATTTTCGGAGTGAGCGGACGTCACCGAAAATTTTTCGGAGTCAGGCAGACGTTGACGGAAATTTTCCGGAGTCAGGCAGACGTTGACGGAGATTTTCCGGAGTCAGGCAGACGTTGACGGAAAAAAGATCAGGATCCCCGATAAAAAAAACAGGCTGCGGATGAACGGATCCGCCGCCTTCTTTTTTGACGTCATCATATCACAGAAATGACAGAGCTGCAGAAAACGGCGATCAGCAAAGCATTCACGCCGATAACAAACGACCAGGCATGCGTTTTCTTTTCCGTATCCGAAGAGACGGCGATAAAATGGAGCAGCAGAACGAGCGCATTGAAAAACACGAGACCTGTCAGGCTTATTGAAAAACCGATCGTACTCAGATCCGTATCCTTCAGATTCCCGAGGATATCTGACTCGAACGAAACAGCGCCGGTAAATGCGATGACGATACCCGCGAAGATCGAAAGAGTCGTCAGAGAAGAGGAAGAGATCTTGTCGATCCTTTTCTTTAATTCCGCAGAAGCCGCATCACTTCTTTTTTTTTGTTCAGCGGAAACATCGTCGATCCTTTTCTGCAGTTCAGCAGAAGCATTGTCGATCTTTATCTGAAATTCTTCCGAATAATCGGAAATTTCATCGAATTTCCTGACCCTGCTTTCGATTTCATCTAATTTTCCTTTAAACAGGAAATCTCCCGTATCATTCATCAGTGTCAATTGCGAATAGGCCGTATATCTGCGCAATTCGAGATTTATATGATCCCGCAGTATTTCTGTTTTTCCGGCAAGGATCTGATCGGATACAGACAGCTTGTCAATGATCATATCAAGATTTGATATGATCACATCAACGTCGCCCTTGCGGTCAGGATCGTTGAATAAAGGGAACACGATATCGAATATATCCGCATATGAATGGCGGGGATCGTTTTGATAAACCGCAGCCGTTTCTTTCAGGAACGCTTTCAGTTCATACTCATCACTGATCAGTCCGTGTGACAGCTTTTCGATGAAAGCTCCGATCTGCTCTTTTTTACCTGCAGTCATAAAAATCACATCGTCCCCGATCAGAGATTTTCAAAATATCTCTTCATCGAGTATTTTGAAATTCTGGCCCATCTGCCGAACATGGAATAAGTCCTTTTCCACGGATCCGTTTCATTCGTTTTCCGGACAAGTTCCCAGGCAGGCATATCGATGCATCTGTCGACAACACGGTTGATGACCTCCGTATCTTCCGGTGAGATCTTTGCCTTTGTGCTGACCGGTTTAAGCGGGTCTCCGCCGTAGATCGAAAACGTATCATACACGCCCGGGATGACCGGTCCGATCTGCCATGATTCGAAATCTTCTGCAATGATATCTCTTCCGGAGATCCTGAAAAATTCCCCGGCAACGAAATACAGGATTTTCTGGAGTTCAAGATTTGTGATCGGTCTTCCGACAGAGCTGCAGTAATTGATGATATGATCCGAAACGTCTTTTGCAGAATATTGTACATCAGATTCCGTTTTTCCACCTCCTTTTACGATCATTGTCTGATAAGACAGGCAATGATATAATTATATATAACACCATTCCCGCCGGATTTCAGGCTGATGTTATCCGTCGCGGATTTCCCGGATCCGTCAGTCCGGAACCGACGTTTCCGTTCTTTCACTCTCATTCGGGATTCCGGGGATGGTATTCTGTCATCTTTTCCGAAAGAAAAAATATCGGGATGAAACCCGGCCTTTGATAGTCCGTCTGCCTGTTTCAGGGTCGAATTCATATCCTGAATATGAATGATGAAACCCGGCCTTTGATAGTCCGTCTGAGGCTGTCCTGTCCTGCCTCTGAACGGATCCTGTCTCAGGACCGGTTTTTTCAGGAAGATCGGCCGTGATCTTTTTTTTTGGTACGGTTTTTCATTTCTTCTTCCGGACAGAAAGCGGAATGCGGGCATCATTTAAATGAATTTTTATATAATATCCTGAAGAGTCGTTCTCCGGAATATATGAAGGAATTGTATCCGGGATCGCCGGCGATGAGAAACACCGGAAAAATGTGATTACGCGGACGTCACCGGAAATTTTCCGGATTCAGGCGGACGTTGCCGGAAATTTTTCGGAGTCGGGCGGACGTTGCCGGAAAAATTTCGGATTCAGGCGGACGTTGCCGGAAAAATTTCGGATTCAGGCGGACGTTGCCGGAAAAATTTCGGAGTGAGCGGACGTCACCGGAAAATTTCGGATTCAAGCGGACGTTGCCGGAAAAATTTCGGATCCCGGCGGACGTTGCCGGAAAAATTTCGGAGTGAGC
>JAGAEB010000054.1 GCA_017613335.1 Methanosarcinaceae archaeon | reverse complement strand
GATACGGCTGTGCTGCGGCTGCGGGCTGCGGCGGATACGGCTGCGTCGGAAGACCGGCGCCGGACGACGCAGACAGGCGGGAGCCGTCGTCGTCTTCTGCGATGATGACTCTGCCGCTCTCGACGGGATGACGGCCGGAAAGCGGTCCTGCGCGGGAAACATCCTGGGACGGCGATGCGGCCGAAGGCGTTTCCCTCGGATCGTTATACATGACACCGTCATAGGTCGCACCGTCGTAGACGACACTGCCTTTCTGAAGGAACGTTTCACGGTAACTCCGGCTTTCGATATCATTGATGATCCAGTTTCCGATCATTTCATCGAGTTCATTCTCTTTCATGAAGGCTTTTCTGAATTTTCCGACGTGCGCGGCAAGCACATCCCTGTCCCAGATGACGACACCGGTATCTCTGAGATAGGCGCCGGTATCCACGTTCCCGCGGAATTTTCTCATCGTCACGAAAAGGCCGTTGCGGCCGTGGACGTCATCCGCGAAACGGTCCAGAAGAGAAAGATCCCTCTCCGGACTGCACATCACGAAAAGTTCATAATCCCCGCGGCGGCAGACAATGTCACAGAAATCGCAGGGAGCTGTCTGATAGCCGTAGGATCTGAGCATCTCCAGAAGAAGATTAACCAGCATTTGTTTCATAATAATCATGTTCCTGATCCGCACCGGGATCGTCCGCGGTTCCTGAAACACGCAGGTGCGGCATTGATGGAATAAGGTCGGTCGTCGTCATCCTGCAGCGCCTTTCCCGGGGTCCTGCAGGACCTGACATCCTTTTCCGAAATATTCGTTATCGGTAAACAGTTATGAAAACTGTATTCCTTATCCGCATGATATTATTAATAATTAGTGACGAAAAAACAAGTCCCCGACTGCGGCAAAGAGCGAAAAACAGATGCAGTCACATCTGATCATTTTTGAAGAAACGATCATTTCGACGACGTGTCTGAAAAACGCGATCATCCGAAAAACGCAATATCTGAAATGCGCCGACACCCGAATAAAAAAAGATTCCGGAAAAAGAAGAATTCCGGGAAGAACTCCGGGAAATGGGAATCTCCTCGGGAAGAACTCCGGGAAATGAAGATCTCTTCCGGAAAACCTCAGAACTCATAGGGATCATCAATCAGGATCTGCCTGATTTCCCGGCAGAATTTCCTGTCTGAAAAAATACTCCTCATCGGTTTTCCGGAAGACATCTTCCAGAAATATGCACATAATAATCATAAATATGACGTAAACGTCTGTAAACGTCCGTCTGAGCAGCCGACACAGGGAGGAAATACCGGATTCGTTTCAGACGGATACGATATCACGTTCGGCCACGTCGGATTTTTCCTGAACGGAAGAACAGCAGATCCTGAAGGACATATCTTTCATCGCAAAAGTAATTATGAAACGATGTACCGGGTATCGTTTCATTTATCTGAAAACTTGTGACAGATACGGCAGTCGATCACAGATATTGCTGCGATGCCCTATCTCAATCAATAAGATGACCGATTTTCCCTTATAGATCTTACTTATGATCCTGTAATCGCCGATCCTGTATCTCCACAGACCGACTTTATCGCCGGTCAAAGCGCGACCTGAAGCGAATGGATTCTCCGTACCATCAAGATGCCCGGAGATCCAATTGAGTATCATCGTTCTCGTAAAACGATCCATCTTCTTCAGTTGTTTCACTGCTTCTTCGGTATACTCAACAGAATAACTCACTCGTCATCACCGAACATTTTCAGAACTTCATCATGAGTGTATGTTTTCGGATCATCGAGATACCTTTTGTATGCTGCCTCACTGACAACAAGATCATATTCGTCCTCAATCTTTTCAAAAAGAGCCCGTTTGAATGCTTCACCCATGGATATGCCAAGTAATGCTGCATAACTTCTGGCAAGTTTTTCCTCATCATCTGTCAGTCTTATGGAGAATGCCATCATATCACCGACAGATTGTAGTACACTGTACTATATAATCACTGTCATGAATCCTTTCATAAGGTGTTTTGAATTGCAGACATTTCCGAGGTCTGCAATTCATCTGTCTTCCTGCTTCTTTGATATCCGACTGTGATACCTGTCTCCGGTCAGTCCCCTCAGGAGAAGTTCTTATGATGAGGCCGATCATGTTTTCAACGTTTCCTTTTTCTCAAATGCATCACGGGCAGCAGAAATATGTTTCAGAAACATTGACGCCGGAATCTGCCGGGTCGGATCAGACCGCGGATCTCCGCGGCGATCTTTTCGACAGCGGCGCGGGGATCTTCTGCCTGATAGACGGCCCGTCCGACGATGATCCAGTCAGCGCCGGCGCGGATCGCATCGGCCGCGCTGCCGCCCTGAGCGCCGACGCCCGGGGAGATGATCTTCAGATCGTTTCCGATGACGGCGCGGAGTTCTTTGACGCGTTCGGGTCTCGTTGCAGGCGCGACGATGCCGAAGGCGTTGTTTTCACGGGCCATGGCGGCGATCTCGGCCGAAACTTTTCCGTCCATGAAACGATTGCCGCCGGGATGACTCATTTCCGCGACGACGAAGACTTTTTTCCCGCTTTTCTCCGCTGCTGCGATGCATTCTTTCAGACTGTCAGGACCCGTAAATCCCTGGACGATGACGGCATCTGCGCCGGCGCTGAAGACCTGCTCGCAGATCAGACGGTCTGTATTCGGAATGTCGGCGACCTTGAAATCAGCGATGACCGGCCCGAAGGATGAAAGCTCTGATGTGATGCTGAGGCCTGTCGCCAGAACGAGCGGATAGCCGATCTTGACGGCATCGACAGACCCGGAAACATTTTCTGCGATGCGCAGGGCGCTTTCGCGGTCAGTGACATCAAGAGCCAGGATAATGCCTGTTTTTCTTTTGATCTCTGTCATGATATCCCCGGAAAATGGCGCGGTCAGTCCTCGGCCTTTGCGACGGTCTTTCCTTTGCCGTTCTTTCTCAGTCTTGTGCGGGCAGCTGCGACCATGAGCGGCAGCGTGATCGTCGCATCGGAGTAAACGGTCGCATAATGCGCGTTTTTGTCGACTTTTCCCCAGGAGACGGCTTCATCGAGCGTGGCGCCGGAAAGACCGCCCGTCTGCGGCGTGTCCATCGTCAGCTGAACGACGTATTCGAAATCCTTCGGCGTGACGAGCATCGACTGGAAAATGTAATTTTTGGGAACGCCGCCGCCGATGAAGACTGCGCCGGCCTTTTCTGCGGCCCAGCAGATGTCCATGAAATCATGCATATCGCCGATGGCATCGATGACGAGCGGATTGAATTCCCTGTACAGGTAAGCCTGAAGACCGATGACGGAATCCGGGAAGGCCGGACAGTAGACCGGAACGTCCATGTCGTATGCTGCTCTCAGGATGGAATCCGGGTCTTCGATGTGTTTTCCGAGGTTTTTCATGAAATCGCGGATCGAGACCGGCTTTGAAAGATCGAGGTCGTCCATGACTTCCTGAAGGAATCCTTCGAGTTCTTCGAAGTGTTCATCGGGAAGATAGACATCATAAATGCGGTCGATGCGTTCATCAAGCAGTTCTCTGTCATCGACATTGTCCGTTCCTTTGTAGTGCGGCATGCCGAGACCTTCGAGTGTGTCATGGACCATGTTGGCGCCGGTCGTCACGAGAACGTTGATGTACCCGTCACGGATCAGCCCGGATACGACCTTCCGCATGCCGGCCGGGACCATGGCGCCGGCAAGACCGAAGAATTTCGTGACGCTTTCGTCGGAGATCATGTCATAATAGATATCGACAGCCTGCGCGATACGGCGCGCGCCGAACGCGCACTCGCCCAAGGCCCGAACGAATTCATCGGCATCCATGTCATCCGTAATGACAGCCGGAATGACCGGTTTTGATATTTTTTTGTGTCCGCTTGTAAACTCCATAAAAATAACCTCAGTTCCCGGATGCGAAATCCGGAAGTGATTTCTGAATGCATTAATCCGTTTCTTCTATAAAGCCTGTTTGAAGCCTGTCTGAAGCCTGTCTGAAGTCTGTCTGAAACCTCATCCGGGAAACCCGGCCGGAAAACGGAGCAGAAAATCCGGCGAAGGTGGATCAAAACATGCAGAACAAAACACGCCGAAACATGCAAACAAAACACGCCGGACATGCAAAACAAAACACGCCGAAACATGCAAAACAAAACATGCCGAAACATGCAAAACAAAACATGCCGAAACATGCAAAACAAAACATGCCGAAACATGCAAAAAAATACACAAAAAATGCACGAAAAAGCTGACAAAAATGTTTTATGGCGGGCCCATAGGGATTTGAACCCTAGGCCGACTGGTTAAAAGCCAGTCGCTCTGCCTGACTGAGCTATGGGCCCATCTGATCCTGCCGAAAGCAGGAGAACAAAAAAGGCGTCTGAAAGTTTTTGACCTTCAGCCGCCGTTGAGTGGACTGATCGGGAATTGAACCCGAGGCCTCTACCATGCCAAGGTAGCGATCTACCTCTGATCTACCAGCCCGAAAGTAATGACGATTGCTCGCCGTCTGATGCCTTAGAAAGCGAGTCGTACAATGACTATTTAGTATTTAAATATTTTCTTGGCAATGTCACATCATTTTTCTTTATGTCCTCTCCTCTTTTTTGTTTTTCATTCTGTCCTCTCCTCTTTTTTGTTTTTCATTCTGTATCCTGTATTCCGTTTCATGGTTGTTTTGTCTGTTTTGTCTGTTTTTGTATCTGTTTTTGTGTCTGTTGATGTTTCCGTATCCGTTCTGTTTTTCCGTATGTGTTTTTCCGGATACGGGTCCCGCTTTCCTGTTTTTGTTCTTCCGGATCTTCCGGTCATCTCGGGTTGGTGATCTCCAGCTCATCGAGATCCGACGGAACAATCACGTTCTCAAATTCCGATTTTGCTTCATCGATCACGGGCGTGATATCTTCTGAGAATCTCTGACTGATGTGGACGAGCGCCAGCATGCCGATGTGGTATCCTGCGGCCATTTTTCCGACGCCGCCGGCGGTCGAGTGCCCCCATTCGGCAGCGTTTTCGGATGTATCTTTCGTGAACGTCGCTTCGTGGATGAGGAGATCTGCGCCTTCTGCCTCCGTAAAGAAGAATTCGCTCTCGCGGGTGTCGCCGCTGTATCCGATCTTCAGGCCGCGGCGTTCTTCCCCGACGATCCCGTCTTTATACGGATCGATGAGGCGGCCGTCGCTCAGCGTGACCTGTTCGCCTCTGTGGAGTTTTGCAAAAAGACGCCCTTCCGGAACGCCGAGTTCAAGGGCTCTTTCTTTATTGAACCGTCCCGGGCTCGGGTCGTCCTGAAGGATATATCCGATCGACGGGACGCTGTGATCCGTCCTGACAGCTTTGACGGTATAGCCGTCTCTTCTGACGATGTCTCCCGGACAGAGTTCTCTGATCCGGATCGGATATTTCAGAGCGAACAGGCCCAGGCCCCGGCAGGCTTCAAAAAATTTCGAAAGACCCGCCGGACCGAAGATCGTCAGCTCTTCCGTCCGGCCCTGAAAAGCCATCGTCTGCAGAAGACCCGGGACTCCGAGCGTATGGTCGGCATGCAGATGCGACAGAAATATGGAAGTCAGGCGCATCATCCCGGTCTTTGCGCGCATCATCTGCTGCTGCGTCCCTTCACCGCAGTCAAAAAGAAGAAGCTCTCCCTCGCGGTTGATCATGACCGCAGACGGATTCCTTTCCTTCGTCGGCAGGGATCCGGACGTTCCCAAAAATGTGATCTTCATCATGAGCTATGGGAAAGAACAGCGATTATTTAAAATTCTCCCGATGATGTGTGCGATGACTGAGCACGGCATGCATGTAAATGTGCGCGTGTGCAGGTGTGCGACTGTGTGCAAGGGTGTGACTGTGTGCAAGTGTGCGACTGTGTGCATGTGCAGGTGTGTGACTGTGTGCAAGTGTGCGAATGTGCGTAAGTGTGCGACTGTGTGCAAGTGTGTGACTGTGTGCAAGTGTGTGACTGTGTGCAAGTGTGCGACTGTGTGCATGTGCAGGTGTGTGACTGTGTGCATGTGCAGGTGTGCGACTGTGTGCATGTGCAGGTGTGT
>JAGAEB010000053.1 GCA_017613335.1 Methanosarcinaceae archaeon | reverse complement strand
CGGCAGCATCTGCACTTCACTCCGGCATTCAATATAGACAAAAACGCTTTCAGCATCGCGATAGATATCCGATGTCAGTATCCTTTCAGTGATCCGCGCACTCTTTCCGGCGATCTCCTCTGCAGACAGATTATCACGACGGCGGAGCATACCTCTTCTGATCTCTTCTTTCATCCGAAGGCAGTTTTCTGTATCCATACGACTCACCCTGTACCGTCAGCCATGTCTGTTTTCCGGAAGTTCCTGCGGTTTCTGATGCGCCTTAGTGATGTTGTCAAAAACCGGATATGAACGATTTTAAAAATAAAATAAAAAATGGGAATCTGCCTCCGGCCGATTCCCTTGCCCGTTTTTATGATGCGGAAGACGGGAGTCGAACCCGCGAACGTCTACACGACCAGGCCCTGAACCTGGCACCTTTGACCACTCGGCAACCTCCGCAGATGAATGACTGAACAAACACGTCAGCCGCGCCTGAGCAACTCTTAGAAGCGTTTTCTTATTATTATACTTTTTGATAGATCCCGTGAAGATCCGAAAGACCGGATTCTTATCCCGATCCATTTTCCTCTCCTGATCTTTCTTCCCGCGATCTTTCCTCTCGTGATCTTTCCTCTCGTGATCTTTCCTCTCGTGATCTTTCCTCTCGTGATCTTTCCTCTCGTGATCTTTCCTCTCGTGATCTTTCCTCTCGTGATCTTTCCTTCTCTTTCTGCCCCTTATCTGTCATGCCGTCCCTTTATTCAATAACGTTTATTTCATTATCCTTCCTATTATGCTTCAGGTCTTTCATATGAATCAAAAACAATATGCTGATGATAAATCAACTGACGGATCAGGCGACGGTTACGGATCCGTCACCGTCGGAACGATCGTTCCGGACACGGGCGTGATCATTGACGGCTATCTGTCCGAATGCATCGCCGAAGGCATTTACAGAGCGCCGTCGGGGCTTCTTCACATCGTCATTCCGGAAGCCGTTCCGGCTGAACTGGAGCATCAGGCGGATTCCCGCAGAGATGAAGGTTTCCGGGGTCTGGATGAGCTGGCTGCTCTGCAGCAGATGGCTGAAGACGGTCTGATCACGATCAGTTTTGCCGGCGAACGGCCCGGGCCGGAAGAGATCAGATATGCTTCCTCCGGCGCGATCGACGACATGATCCGTCGTGTTGCGCTGATGCACGAAGATTCTCTTCTGCTCACGACGGATAAAGTCCAGGCTCTGACGTCAAAAGCCTACGGTATCCGGACGGAACTCATTGAGCCGGTCATCCGGCGTCTGTCTTACGAAGATCTGACTGTCCATCGGTTTTTCGATCCGTCGACGATGTCCGTTCATCTGAAATGCGGCCTCTGTCCGGCCGCCAAACGCGGAACCGTCGGCCGCATGAAATATGAAACGATCAGATCTTCCGTCTGCACGCGTTCCGAACTCGATGCTGTCCGGAAAGAGCTGCGGGATTTTGCGGAGACCGACCCGGGATCTTATGTTGAGATCGAAAGGGAAGGCGCTCTCGTCCTTCAGATCCGCGACATGAGGACGGCCGTCACGACAAAACCGTTTTCCGATGACACCGAGATCACGATCGTCCGTCCGATCGCATCCGTCGATTTTGACAGATACGATGCCGGCGACATGCTCAGAAAAAGGATCCTCGGCCAGAGAGGCATTCTGATCGCCGGCTCTCCGGGCGCCGGCAAATCGACATTTGCGGCAAGCGTTGCGAAATTCCTTCTCGAAAACGGAAACGTCGTCAAGACGATGGAATCCCCCCGCGACCTGCAGGTGCCGTCCGGGATCACGCAGTATGCGCCGCTGGACGGCGAAATGGAAAATACGGCAGACATCCTCCTGCTTGTCCGCCCGGATTATACGGTCTATGACGAAGTCCGCAAGACAAAAGACTTCATGATCTTTGCAGATATGCGTCTCGCAGGCGTCGGCATGATCGGCGTCGTCCATGCGACACGCGCCATCGATGCGGTCCAGCGTCTGATCGGCAGGATAGAACTCGGCATCATCCCGCAGGTCGTCGATACCGTCATATACATCGACAAAGGCATGATCGCCAAAGTCTATGCCCTTGAATTCAAAGTCAAAGTGCCTTACGGCATGACTGAAGAAGATCTGACCCGCCCGGTCATCGTCGTCTCCGACCTGAAGACCGGAAAAAGCGAATACGAGATCTACACCTACGGTGAACAGGTCGTCGTCATGCCTGTCGGCCTTCCCGCAGACGTCAGAAAACCGGAATGGGATCTCGCAGAAAAAGAGATCCGGAACGTCATCTCAAGATACCTCCGGGGTTCCTTTGAAGTCGAGATGATCACCGACCGCAAAGCCGTCGTCCTCGTCAGCCCTTCCGAAAAAAGAATGATCATCGGAAGAAACGGTGACACGATCAGCAACATCGAAGCATCTTTGGGCATGCGCATCGATGTCCGCGAACTCTCAAGAGCCGCGATCCGCCGCGAAAGCCGGCGGATGAAAACAGAAGCCCGGATGCGCAATGCATCGTATCGTGCCGGCCACGGAACCGATGACATCAACGATGACAGATCAGACAGCGATGACGATTACGGAACAGACGACGGTGACGTTTACGGGAGAGACAGCGATGACGTTTACGGCACAGACGACAGCAACGGTTACGGAGATGACAACGGCGACGAAACGGATGACGATGTTCAGACTGACCGGAACACATCCGGCCGTATCAGAAAACCCGTGACGATACGCCTCGGGAAGATCGGCAAAGCATCCGGATCCGCAAGGATCGCGTCATCCGGCGCATCCCGGGAAAGACCTTCTTCTCCCTTTGCCTCCGGATGGGTCAGAGAAACGCCGTACGGCACGCTTCCCGCAGATGATTCCGACTATGCTGTTCCGACTGTCCGGAAAACCAAAAAACACCTTATCCTTGAGATAGAAGAATACGCCGGCGAAGACGTCGATATCTTTTCCGGAAACGAACACGTTTTCAGCGCGACGGTCAGTCCCGCCGGAACGGTCAGGATCCGTATCGATTCAGAAGCTGCCGAAGAGATCCGGAACGGTTTTGCCTCAGGCGAGATGATCACCGTCAAACGGTCCGAATACTGACATTCAGACACAGTCATCGATCACCGGTCTGCCTGTATCCGTCTGAAATTGTCTGTCTGAATTTGTCTGTCGGCAGTCATCTGTCCGGGCTCTGCATTCATCTGCCCGGATTCTGCAGTCCCCGTCTGTCAGACGCCGGATATTCCGTCGTCATGAATACTTGTGTCTCTGTTATATAATGAAATCGTGTATGTATCTGCAGATACGCTGTGAAAAATATACATCTTTCAGAAGATATAATATAGTGTCTGAAAAAATTTGTTTGTGCAGCAACGGATAATGCCTTTACTGCATAACAGAATGAAAACGGGTTTTCGGGAAGCTGTCACAAGCTTCCCGAAAAACGTTTTTGTTCATTTTTGTCCGTTTATCCGTTACTGCTGACTTTTTTCCTGCTTCTTTTTTCCTGCTTCTTTT
>JAGAEB010000052.1 GCA_017613335.1 Methanosarcinaceae archaeon | reverse complement strand
TGCAGTACAAAATACCGCTGACGCTCATCCTCGTCTTTTTCTGCTATGTCGGAAAAGAGATCGCGGACAGTCTCTCAAAAAAAAGATAATATCGGCCACTCCGTTCACATTCTCGGCGCCGTTCTGGGGTGCATTTTCGGGTTTGCATACACTTATCAGATGTTTTAAGTGAGTTTATGCGGATTTTAAGTGAGTTTATGCGGATTTTAAGTGAGTTTATGCGGATTTTAAGTGAGTTTATGCGGATTTTAAGTGAGTTTATGTGAATTTTAAGTGAATTTTAAGTGAGTTTAAGTGAATTTTAAGTGAATTTTAAGTCAATGCCCCTTTTCACCGTATTTCCGGGCGACGATCTGTTCCAGAAGGATCAGCACGATCATGCCGACAATGAATCCGTTTGAAAAGACCGGCCTGATGATCTCCGGCAGGGAAACGAGGAAACTCTCCGGCAGATAGGAGACGCCGAGCGTGACGATGACGCAGATCACGAGAACGATTCTTGATGCTGTTTTCTGTCTTTCATCTCTTTTTCTGACGATCTCACGCGCCAGAAGAAGGAGCGCGGCTCTCATCTGAAGGATCATCACATAAAGAAGAAGACATGCGGTCACGATTCCCGGGACGATCATGAACAGATTGATCAGCGCCGGCGAGAATGAGACGGCGATCAGAAGAAGGCCGCCTGCCATGATCGGATATTCCGATGCATTCTTATTTTCAAGAATGACGCCCGTCGAGATCGAATAATTGACACCGCCGACGATCCCGAAAAGACCGGCGACCGTGTTCAGGAGACCTGTCAGTGTCAGCGTCCGCCGGATACATTTCTTATCGATATCTGCTGAAATGATATCCGAAACGCTCTTCAGAGATCCGATCTCGTTTGCCGTCAGAGAAAGATAACAGATCAGGACCGGAAACAGGACCGACACATACTGAGGCATGATCGTCCTTTTCAGATCCTGTCCCGAAAATCCGGCAGACTCAACGACAGATCCTGCTCCTTTTCCGGAAACATCCGCAAACGCTGAAAAGAAATGCTCCGCCGTATCTGAGAACGGTACAGAAAAAGACGGATATGACACGATTTCCGGAAACGTCTGCCATAAAACAAAAACAGCAATGCTTCCGAGAACAAGGATCCACAGATAATAAGTCGCCTTGATGAATCCTTTCAGATAACGCCCTGATACGAACATGACCGCCGTCAGCAGAACGGCAAAAACGATCTTAAAAATGACATGTCCGGGAAGAACGGACGATGTGATCTGATCCAGGATCGACGGGATCAGCCCGAGAGACACGAGAACAAGAGAGATTGCCGTCACTTCCGGCGTAAACAGACGGACGACAGGATCAAGAACGCGTGTCTGCGCCATCAGGACAAAACAGATGCCGCCTGTTGCAAGGACCATTGAAAGAACGACCGGCAGCACATCCCGGGCCGGGATGCAGGCGATGAGCATGATGACGGACGGCCCGAACATCGCCGGGAGCCGATGACCGGCAACGATCTGAAGAATAATGGAAACGCCTGTAAAGAACATCATCTTCTGAATGAACAGAATGACAAGAAACGGATCATCCGTCCGGAGGCCCGCGCCGAGCTGACCGACCATGACAGAAAAGACCGAAGCGATGATCGCCCAGGTCAGGCCGAGTCCGATCAATGATGTCCTGTCGGGCATTTCGCCCTTTGAGTAACGCATTTCCATGAAATATTCCCGCAATCGGTCTCTGTTCCTGTTCATTCGTTTTAATCTTTTCTGAAATGTCTGTTCTGTCCCGGTCTTTTCTGTCGCAATCGTATCATATTCTGTTTGTCTCAGTCTGTTCTGTCGCAATTGTGTCATATTCTGTTTGTCTGTTCTGTCCCGGTCTTTTCTGTCGCAGATCGTGTCATATTCTGTTTGTCTCAGTCTGCTGCATCATACAGTTGTGTCCCCGTCTGTTTTACCGTCGGCTCATCTCAACCGACGCGCCGCCAACCGCAACATTTCCGGCTTTTCAGCTTTTTCGACTTCCGTTTCCGGATCTGAATATCCCCTCATCAGGGCATAGATGCCGTCTCCGTAGATCTCCATCATCCTGACGGGGAAGAAGACGGATTCCAGAACTGTTTTTTCCGGGATTTCATCATAACCCTCATAACTGACATACATCCGGAAATAAACGCCTCCGTCGCTGAGATTCATTACAAAACAGCCTTTTTTCAGACTGAAATTGGAGCGGGTGATATATTCCATCACAGCCTGACGCGTTTTTTCAGGGGCTTTCTTCTGAACGAGCGCATAAATCATCGCACCGTCTTCGTAAAAATCAACGACGATCCTTGTTGATTTCAATTTGTTCTCCAACTGAAAACCGATGACGATGTGACACTCTTTTTCATCAATGTCAAATATGACGTTATTTTCCTCAAGCGCGCTGATATAGGCACTGAGTATTTTCAGTATCAACGGCACATTTTCATTGTCCGGATCATTAAGATCGATAAATTCAAACCCGAAATCATCAGGGTCTGCGCCACCAAGATCTGAATCCTCCGGAGTGAAATCCTCATGATTGAATTTTCCCGAAGTCTTATCAGCATCATCCGTCAATGTTTTCTTTTTTCCCGCAGTCGCTTTCTTCGTTCCGGCATCTGCTTTTTCCGTTTCCTCCTGCGACTTATTTTTCTTCCGGGCGTCCGATTCCTGTTTCTTCCATGCTTTTCCTGAAGATCCGGTCTTTGTTTTTCCCGGGAGGCCTGCGTCTTTCAGCTCGTCCTCCTTTGATTCTCTTGATTGTAAGGCCGATCTCGCTTCATTCAGAAGATCTTCTGCTTCTTTGAGCATTTCTTCTGTCGTTTTATTGTTTTTCTGCAATTTATCCCTCCATCCCTCGGTATCGTTTTTCCAATATTTATAACACTCGGATTTTTCGTGATTGTTCTTTTCTCCTGCTGTTCTTTTTTCCTTCCGGTCATCCTGATCCCCTGTTTTCCGGCTTCCTTTTTGTCTTCTGCTCTTTCGTTTTTTCACCATTTTTCCGCCGATCATCCGATTAATTTATTATACATGATTCAGTTTCATTTTCCGTCTTTCATTATCATAAATTACAGATGTCCGGAAATCCGTTGCTGAATTTTCCGGAATCTGATCTTCAGGTATGATAACATGACTGAAACTGACAAATCTTCACCGTATCCGGTGATCAATGCACTGGAATGCAAGGCC
>JAGAEB010000051.1 GCA_017613335.1 Methanosarcinaceae archaeon | reverse complement strand
GCGTTTTTCCGGACCCGTCTTTCAGAGTTTTGTCTTTCCGGACGTTTTTCATGATCTTTTGCATTATCTCTGCAGACTTCTGTTTTTGTCCCGTTTTCGTTTTCAGCTGTCTGCAGGATCCTCCCGGGTCTTCGGAATGAACATCCCGGGAGCAATTCCGTAATAGACGGCTGAAATATTTAATGCTTGTTTTAAATTCAATTTCGGTTGAAGTTATCCGGGCCGTCCGGTCATTCATTCGGCACGATGACGCTCAGGTCTGAAATACGGACGGACGGCGTGACGACCGATCCTGTGTGCCTGACGTCATGACCGGCGCCGTCAATTTTTTTCAGGATGTCGAAGACATTTCCCGAGACCATGACGGAGCGGATCGGCTTTGTCATTTCGCCGTTTTCGATCAGGAAAGAATTCTGACATTCGACAGAGAAATCGCCCGAGATCTCATTGGCCGTATGCGCGCCGATCAGGGAATGGACATAAATGCCGCGCGGCGTCTCTGCCAGGATGTCGCTTTTCGGAAATTCCACGACAAGATTCGTCACATCGACGCCGGGCGCAGCTGAATATGAACCTCTGAAACCGTTTCCCGTGCTCCTGACATTGTCTTTTCCGGCCGTCCTGCAGTCATAAAGGAAAGATTTCAGGACACCGTTTCCGATGATCTCCGTCCTTTGGCAGGGAACGCCTTCATCATCGAACGCGGCGCTTGAAAGACCGCCGGCCATCCGTCCGTCATCGATGAGGGAAAGATCCGTCTCTGCGATCGCCTCACCTGTCTTTCCGATCAGGGCAGATCTGCCTTTCTGGACGGCATCTGCGTCCACGGCATTCACGAACGCATTTTCAAGAATGTCCGCAAACGCTTCCGGGCTGAAGATCACAGGCATCTTTCCGGAAGGCGCCGAACCCGGATTCATGGAGCGGCAGGCCAGCTCAGCTGCTTTTCTCCCGATGCTTTCCGGATCGAGATCCGCCTCTCTCGAAAGGCCGAATTCGGACGCTTTTGCCATGTCGTCTCCTGTGCCGCCGGCGGCCGCTTCCGTATAGGCGGAGATCCTCGTCTTTCTCTGGGATGCAAAAACGCCGTTCGTATTCATGATGATCTCACCGGAGACCGAACGGGAAAGGCCGCCCGATGTCGGCCGGCAGTCTTTGACAGCGCGGACGCCGTCGATGATGCTGATCGCCGCGCCGATGCAGTCTTCCAGAGACATCGCCGCCAGTTCTTCCGAAAACAGACCTTCCGCAGCGATCAGGCGCGGCAGATCATCCCCGGACGGCAGCGACTTCCAGTCAGGATCCTTATCCATGACCCTCGCGATCGAGACGGCATTTTTCATCGCGTCGTCAAGTCTTCCCTGAAGATTCGTCCCGGCAGATCCCATCGCCCCGTCAATGACGGCGCGGACACCGAAACCTTTGACAAGGCTTTCCTTTGATGATTCGATGACATCCCGCTCAAAACTGACAGACGTCGACTTCGACCAGACAAAATAAACTTCCGCTTCCGTCACGCCTGCTTCCTGAGCCGTTTTAAGAGATCTCTCCATGGCGGCTGCGATCTCCGCGACTTCCGCCTCATCGACGATGCCGTCAACAGCCGCGCCCTTTTCCGAAAAAACAATTCCTGATCCGGATGACATCTCACTGCCCCCCGACCGTTGCTTTTGAAACGGTGATATGCGGCGCGCCGTCCGTGACCGGGACGGTCTGACCGAATTTTCCGCAGTAGCCGGCCGTCAGTCTGACATCCTTTCCGACGAGCGAAATATTCTGAAGGATCTCGAGCGTTTTTCCGGAAAGAGAAACGTCACGGACAGCTTCTCCGATCTTTCCGTCTTTGACGATGTAGCCTTTCTCGGCATTGAACTGGAAGATCCCCTGACCCGTGTTCACCTGGCCGCCTCTTGAGCCGATGAGATAAATGCCGTCTCTGACATCTTCAAGCATTTCTTCAAAAGACGCATCTCCCCGATCGATGAACGTGTTGCTCATCCTGACATGGGGCAGGCTGTAACCCTGCGCGCGGGCATGGCCCGGCTCTCCGCCGAGTTTTCCGGCCGTTTCTCTCGAATGCAGGAACGACGTCATGATGCCGTTCTCAACGAGAACGGTCCTGCCTGAATCCGTTCCTTCCGCATCGAACGGGAAATAGCCGTATTCATGAAGTGTCGGATCATCGATGATCGTCACGTTTCCGGGCGCGACTTGCTTTCCCGGCCTGTCGAAAAGGATCGAATCTCCCTGCAGGACAAGGTCCGCTTCGGAAGCATGTCCGACGGCTTCGTGCGTAAAGACGCCGGCCAGTTCCGGATCGAGAATGACTTTCATCGTTCCGCCTTTCGGTGTTTTTGCCTTTAAGAGTTCCCGGGCGTCCGCAACAGCCTTCGCAGCCGCTTCGAACGGATCGTATTTCCTGAAGATCTCATAGCCTGCGATATTGTGGTGACTCTGATAACCCGCCTGGATATCCGCACCGTCCGAGGCGATCGCCGAGACGACGTATCCCGTGCGGACGATCTCATATTCTTTGCGTATACCTTCCGAATTTTCAAAGACGATGTGGGAGCGGCCTTCCGAATAGACGACCCTCGTTCCGGAAATCCCCTCCTGCTTTACCGCTTTTTCGATCTCTTTCAGATAGGCGATCTTGTCTTCAAGAGCAATATCATCCGGATCTTCTTCGATCCGCGGCAGATCGTTCCTTGTTTTCTCTGAGACCTGCGGCGAAAGCGTGACTTTGTCGCGGGGCGTTTTCCTGTCCATCGCTTCAGCCAGCGCTGACGCATCGGCGATGCCTTTTCTGACATCCCCCTCGCCGTCGATGGACGTGTATCCCCAGGAACCGCTGCAGAGGGACCGGATTCCCGTCCCTTTGCCGTCGTGACGCGAGATCTCCGGCTTTCCGTTATCCAGGGAAATTGTCAGTCCCGTCGACCCGATCGTTCTGATATCATAATACTGTGATTCCGTCATTATTCCTCCGATTCTGTTTTTCTTCATCCTGATACTGATTTCCTGTTTTTTCTTCATCCTGATACTGATGTCCTGTCCTGTTTTTTCTTTGTCACAGTCTTCCGACGGACGGCGCCTCGCTGCATCTGCATTTTTCTTTGTTTCTGAGTTTCGGCAGGAGCGATCCGACGACGTCATATATCCTTTTCTGACTTTCTGCGACAGATTCCGCGATCTCCTCCGATGTCAGGATCTCTTCGCTTTTTTCCGCCAGTCCGCAGGCCGGATTTGTGATCAGGCAGAGAGAGGCATAACAGAGTCCCGCTTCTTTGGCAAGGACTGTCTCCGGGATTCCCGTCATGCCGACGACATCTGAAAACGCGGCATACATCCTGATCTCTGCTTTCGTTTCAAATCTGGGTCCTTCCGTTGCGACATAAACCCCTTCCCCGAACGGGATATTTTTTTCCCGGAGGACCTCTTTCAGCGGATTTCTGATCGTTCTGCAATAAGGATCGGACATGTCAACATGGACCGTCTCGTCCGTGAAAAACGTCCTGACGCGGTCTTTCGTCATATCGATGAAATCATCAGGAATGAAAAACGTCCCCGGCGGATGCCCTTTCATCGTCCCGACCGAATTCAGGGAGAGGACCGGCGCTCCGAAAACAGCGGCAGCCCTGACAAGGGCTCTGTAATTAATGCTTCCCGGCGGTACGTGGACTTTTCCCTGATGGCGCGGGATCATGACGACTCTGAAATTCTGCCCGTCATCTCCGCGGATCATCATCTCCGTCGCAGAAACCACGCCGAAGTCCGTATCGATCGTCTCCGTGCGCTCGTCGGCCGCGGAATCAAAACCGACACCGCCAATGATCACAAGAGACACCGGTGTTTTATCAACAATTGTTTCAGACATGATCAGTTTCCTGCTTTTGATGCTGAAAATAAACGCCTGATCAGGGATTAAAAGATATCGCAGCAGATCTGATAAAACCCCGGAATCGGCAGGCAGGATGAGACAGACCGCATGAAACAACCATAAATGCAACAGTGTGTAACAAATATGAGTGACAGTTGTGAGTGACAGTTGTGAGTGACAGTTGTGAGTGACAAATGTGAGTGACAGTTGTGAGTGACAGTTATAAGTGACAGTTGTGAGTGCCGGTTGTGAGTGCCGGCTGTGAGTGCCGGTTGTGAGTGCCGGTTGTGAGTGCCGGTTGTGAGTGCCGGTTGTGAGTGCCGGTTGTGAGTGCCGGTTGTGAGTGCCGGTTGTGAGTGCCGGTTGTGAGTGGCATCAGTATGCCGCTGCGTGAGACAACTGCCCTGCAGACCGTGAGCCTGCTTCCTGAAAGGCAGTCACAAAAAACAAAAAAAAAGCCTCTGAAACACGACGGCTTCAGAGGCTTTTAATGCAGTGTTTTATTGTTGTGTTTTAATATTATGTTTGTTTTTGTTTTATTATGCTCCGGATCATTCCTGACGTCGGTCAGGCTTCCGAAGCAGCTGTTTCATTGCTGACTGCGGGCAGGAGACCGCTGTTTCCGGATGTGTTCTTCTCATCCGGGACGTATATGACCGTTCCGTCTTCCAGCTGATACGCCGTTCCCAGAACCTGGCCGATACCACCCCCGATCATTTCTTCTTCGTTGATCTCCATGACTTTGATGCCTTCATCCGTTTTCTGAATGATCTGCATATCCGGCTTTCCGGGATTCTTGATTATCGTCATATCCTGATCTGTCAGAAGCTCCGTCAGATTCGCGGCCATGATCAGAGCCAGCAGAAGTGCCACGGAGAATACCATTGCGACATCGAAAACGTTTCCGACGCTGTTCATCGGCGAAAGCTCTTCACCGGAAGAAAACATTCTGCCGCGTTCACGTCTGTTCTTTCTTCTTACATGAGACATAAGTGACCATCCTTTTCGGTACTCTTGAGTTTCTCGTTCCTTCAGTCGTTGTCTCCGTAGACAGCATGGATGAGATAATCCATATCCATGGAATCCTGCCAGTACCAGCGCTGACGGACAGTCGTCATGCAGTAGGAAAGGCCTGCAGCAAAAAGACCGATGACCGTCGTTGCAAATGCGACGACGAGGTTTGTCGCAAGGGCTTCGACATTGCCTGTCGTCAGGCCGATCAGAGCCGGGCTGAGCGGGATGAGCGTTCCCATGAGACCGAGCATCGGGCCGACCGTCGTGATGATCTTCGTCTTTTCGACGCGCCTGATCATGCGGACTTCATATTCGTCTGCCGTTCTTTCAACGGCTGTGACATTGTTGTCCCTGACGAAAGACGGAATGTCGGCGGCAAAGGCTTTGATGACCTGTGACTGTCTGCTGAGTTTTCCGATCGCATCGGCCGCATCGCTGTATTTTCCGGCGGCCATTTCCTTTCTGACGGATGCACAGACAGATTCCATCTCAACGGGGTCTCTGACGCGCCTTGTGTATTCTGTGATGAATTCTCCGACAAGGAGAAGTGAAAATATGATCAGGATCACGAGTAAAATACAGACCGGATAAAGGAGAGAATTCGAAAATATGTACATGAAGTACGAGATATCTGATGTAAAACCTGAAATGAATGAAAGATCCACGTGTATCACCTGTATGAAGTGGTCATGCATGACCCGGAAATGATATGAATTTCTGAATCGTCTGAATTTCTGAACCGTCTGAATTTCTGAACCGTCTGAATTTCTGAATCATCTGAATTTCCGGATCGTCTGAATTATCTGAATTCCTTCTTTTTTCCGAGTGCATTTCCTGTCAGAGCGCCGATCAGGATCAGGACCGCTGTGACAATGTAGGCAAAGATCTCGTTCGTGCCGAAGGATGCTGCCGCTAAAGTCGGTGTATCTCCCGCGTTCATATATGCCGGGATCATGACGGCTGCGACCAGATAAAAGAGGCCGATGAAGATCATGACCGTCCCGAGAGCCTCAGGCGTCCCGTCAAACGGAATATGTACCATCCGGCAGACGCGTCCGAGGTTTCTGAAAAACAGCGTCGAGACAATGATCGAGAAGGCGAAGACAAGGCCGACGAGAAATCCGATCAGCCTTCCGTCCGCATCGATGACTGTTGAAAGAGCCGCACTCGAAATGATCAGCGCGGAAAGACAGACCGGACACGGGAAGGCCAGGATCAGGAACGTCTTCCGGGAGATGTCGCATCCCTGATTCCATTTTTTGATCGTCGCAATGCCGCCGAAAAGAAGGAAGAAGGCAAGCGCGATGTGGATCATCGTCGAGAGAGACGACGTCAGGAATGATGCGATATCGAACGCATCCATGAAATAGCCGGCAGCCGTCGAAACGAGGAGATAAAACAGACAGAGAACGGCGACCGACAGTTTCCCTGTTTTGGAAAAACCACATCCGATGCCTGATTTGATGCCGAATATAAAAACGCTTGACAAAATGCCGGTAACGATGGCATAAGATAAATAATCCATAAAATCCTCCCGGGATCAGTGTTATTATTTTTTACACATTTAACACTGACGTGACAAATAATCAAATGATCCTCCCGGAACCCGAAATAACCGAAATCCTGACCGGATGATCGTGATCTTCTGCCGGAAATCAAGTATTTCAGATAAGATTCGGGAAGTATTTAATATCCGAAGAAACGGCTAACGATCGTTACCCTGAAAAATTAAATCGCCATATTTTTGCGTCATTTGGTACTGTTTTTTGTTTTATTTTGTCTCTGAAACGGACAGATTTTCTCCGAAATTTCCGACGATCCGCACGCCTTTGAGTAAAATAAATCCGAGTTTTAATGTCTCAAGATCTAATATTAATAAAATATCATAACGATAATATGATAACCGTTAAATACTGCCAGTCAGATGTTTACACAAATTTCTCTGTTCTGTCTTAAAAATCATTTAACCAACGGCAGAACAGACCATTTAATCAGCCCGGCCAGGGAAATCATATCCGGGCAATGAAATTATGATCAATGATCAGCGGAATTGTCTGAATATGAAACAATCAGAAAAAAAGACAGAAGAAAAATCGGATCCGCAGGCCGGCGAGGACGCCGGAAATCTGTTCGACGAAATCATGACGGATCAGAAAGTGACCGGGAACGGAAAAGCAGACAGGGATGAAGTCCGGGAAGAAGCCGGAAAAGAAGCCGGGGAAGAATCCGCAGACGACGCTTCTGCAACGTCTTCCGCAACGTCTTCCGCAACGCCTTC
>JAGAEB010000050.1 GCA_017613335.1 Methanosarcinaceae archaeon | reverse complement strand
GGATCTGTTGAATATATTCAGACAGGATCTGTTGAATATATTCAGACAGGATCTGTTGAATATATTCAGACAGGATCTGTTGAATATATTCAGACAGGATCTGTTGAATATATTCAGACGGGATCTGTTGAATATATTCAGACGGGATCTGCAGGATATATTCCGGCGGGATCCGTTGAATATATTTAAGTAGAATAAACTGTTTTCAGCATTCATATTTCGGAAATATTGTCGACATCCTGTGTCGCTCTTCGCGTTTTGCGCGTCTTTTTTTTGTGAAAATACCGCAATTGTTGCGGTTTTTCGTGTTCGGTCGTCTTCTGTCCGTCCGGTGTTCCTGTTTCTGTGCCGGCGGCAGGCGGCGGAGACCGCAGAGGATACAGGAAAAGTCCGGGAACAGGAGAGGAGGAAAAAATCATGATGAAAAGCAGTTCATGGCCGGAAGCCGGTGATTATGTCGTCTGTAATGTAACGAATGTGACGGATTTCGGCGCTTATGTCGAGCTTGAGGAATACAAGAACCGGGAAGGCTTCATCCACATTTCGGAGATCAAAGCCGGCTGGGTCAAATACGTCCGCGACTACATCCGCGAGGGACAGAAAGTCGTCTGCAAAGTCCTGAATACGGACAAATCCCGCGGCCATATCGATCTTTCTCTGAAAGATGTCAATGATCACCAGAAGAGAGCGAAAGTCCAGCTCTGGAAGAATGAGCAGAAAGCTGAAAGATGGCTCGAGATCGCTTCGGAGAATGCCGGTTTCGATCCGCAGAACATCGAAGAGCTCTTCTTCTTCCTGGCCGACAGTTTCGGCAGCACCTATGCCGCTGTTGAAGAAGCGGCCGTGGCGGGTGCCTCTGTTTTCGATGACATGGACATCGACCCGAAAATGAAGGAGAGCATCGTCAGCGTCGCCCGCGAGAACATCAAGGATTCCTTTGTCGAGATCGCCGGCTACGTCGATATCTCTTCAAGCGCGCCGGATGGTGTCGAGATCATCAGACAGGCACTCAGGGATGCCTATGATTCCGTGACGGACGAGAATGTCCGCGTGGAGATCCACTACGTCGGCGCCCCGAGATACCGCATCAAGGTCGTGGCTCCGGATTACAAGAAGGCGGAAGCCGTCCTCAAAAAGACCGCGACCGTCGCCATCGATGCCATCACGTCATCCGGCGGAACGGGAACGTTCAACCGTCACATCGAGCCGACGAAAGCCTGAGACGTCCGGGTCTGTGCCGGCAGGAGAACTGCCGGAAAAGAAAGACAGAAAAAAAGTTTCCGGGAATGAAAAAGAGTTCCCGGGAACGGAAAAGAAGTTTCCGGGAAGATCCCGGAGTGACCGTCATGGGAAAAAGAATCAGGAAATGCCGCCGGTGCGGCAGATATACGCTTTCGGAGAAATGTCCTGAATGCGGCGGAGACACGGGGAATCCGAGGCCAGCGCCTTATGCCCCTTCCGACCCGTACGCCGTTTACAGGCGGCAGTACAGGGCAGCCGTTTCCGGGAAAGAGCATCCGGACGATACCGAAGAGCCGTGACGGAAGGCCGTTATTGAATCAGAACAGAATTCAGGGAGTCGGGACAATGAAAGAAACTGTCGTCAAAGAACTGAAAGAAGATATTCCGGCGCTGAGGGATCCGGTCATGATCGTCGGCCTGCCGGGTGTCGGAAATATAGGAAAGCTGGCAGCGGATTATCTGAAGGATCTGCTGGGAGCAGAGCCGGTCCTCGAGATCGTGTCGCCTCATTTCCCGCCGCAGGTGATGTCCGGGGAAGACAGTACGATCCGGATCGTCAAAAATCAGATCTGTCTGGCAGAAACGGAAAAGAGATCGGTCGTCCTCCTCGTCGGGGAGGCGCAGAGTACGGACGGACCGGGCCATTATGAGCTGAGCGACCTGTACACCGATCTGGCCGCCCGTTTCGGCGTGAAGCAGATCTATACGCTCGGCGGATATCCCATCGGGATCCCGGCAGAGCCGCATGTCGTCGGCGTTGTGACGGATGTCTCTCAGAAAGAGTTCCTGGAGCAGCAGGGCGTCGAATTCAGAAAATGCGAACCGCCGGGCGGGATCATCGGCGCAGCGGCGCTCGTCCTTTATTTCGCAGCGGAGAAAGGGATTCCTGCGGCCTGCCTGACCGGAACGACGACAGGCTACATCGCAGATCCGCGCTGCGCCAAGAAGATCGCAGGCGTCCTCGGGAAGATCCTGGAGACGGAGATCCCGGAAAATGCCCTGGATGACAGGATCGAAGAAGTCGAAAAACTCGTCGAACAGCTGAAACCGCACCAGGCACCGCAGGTTCCGAGACCGGATGATGATCTGGCATATTACGGATGAGGATCAGGATACGGATGATGGTCCGGCATATGACGGATGAGGATCAGGATACGGATGATGGTCCGGCATATGACGGATGACGATCCGAATACGGATGAGGATCCGGCATATGACGGATGACGATCCGAATACGGATGAGGATCCGGCATATGACGGATGAGGGTCCTGCGGATGAAAAAAATCAATGACAGGTGGTAATTGTGATCTCAGATGCACCGCCGAAGAAAATAAGGCATGAAGCGAAAAGGAAGAAGAACCTGGCGAAGATCAGGCAGAGAGAGTCGGCGAAGGCCATGGATCGCCTTGAGAAGAAGAATGCGGAAGCGTCCTTCGAGATCGTTTTCATCGGCAGGTCCAACGTCGGGAAATCGACCCTCCTGAAAGCGCTGACGGGTGAGAACGTCAGGACCGGGAAGCGTCCGGGTGTGACGCTGAAGCCGACATACATCTACCGCGATGATCTCCTGATCACGGATATGCCGGGGTTCGGATTCATGTCGGGCGTGACGAAAGACAAAGCCGAAGACGTGAAGACGAATATCGTTCAGTATATCGAGTCCAATAAAGACAGGATCAGGATCGCTGTCCTCGTGATCGACGGCCTTTCCTTCGAAGAGATCGTCGACCGCTGGGACGAACGCAACGAGATCCCGATCGACATCGAACTTTACAGCTTCGTCAGGGAGATCGGCATCATCCCGATCATCGCCGTCAACAAGATGGACCGCGTCGACGAAAAAGACCTGGAGCCGCTCCTCGACATGATCGCGGAGAAATACGGATACGCGGGTCCGCGCAAAGAAAGCGGCATCATCCTCGCGCCCGTGAGCGCCAGGGACAAAAAGATCAGGCCGCTCGTCTCCGCGCTGAAGAACGAGATCCATAAGATGAAACGGGACGACCTTTTCAAGTATCTCGGAAATCCGGAACAGAAATGAAAGCCGGATCATTCGTCTGAAAAATAAAATACGGGCATGAAAGATGATTGCCCGGATATGAAAAACAAAGACCGGACGGCATCATCCGGACGAAATAAAAGCCGGATCCCGGATTGCCCGGGAGATCCGGCTTTCTTTTTTTTACGGCCGACAGATTTTTCTCAAAGAAGAAAGGCCGGCGGGGTTATTCTCAAAGAAGAAATTGCCGGATGGGATTCGGAAAAGAAGAAATTAAAGCAGAAACTCAAATATTTGGAGCCGTGCGATAAAAACGGCAATCTGACCAAAGAAACAAAGAGAAATCCTGATTCGTCGGGACTTCCTTTGCTCTGACATGGCTATCAATTCGGTACATAAGTGAGAGTCAATCATCGGCATCCGTGAAGCCGTCATGGATCGGCCGGCACAGATTATTTCTGTCAGAAAGACGAAGAGGAATGAACCTGTTAAAATCGAAACATATATATGATTGACCGGGAAAATACATCACTTTCCGCCGTATATATGAATCCGGACGGCCGTCTGACAACAAAAAAAATTCCTGTAGAATATGATTTGATGTCATTTGACAGGATTGTCACACAGGTGCCCTCAAAATCGGATGGCGGGCGTCTTATTAAAATCACCGGCAGCGTCTGCATTCACCAACCGGCAGGTCCCGATGCGATATCGTTTGTTCAGATTAAACCCACTGCCGGAAGTTTCGGGATCGTTTCGTTCAATCCCCGGAGTGCAGATGATTCAATGAGCCGGTCCTACATCGTTTTTGAGTTTGATCGATAAATTTTCGATTCCCGGTAATTCCGGCATATTGGCGTTCATAGGTAAAAAAAGGCCGGCAGGTTGACGCTTTTGGACTGAACCTGCCGGCCTGTTTTCGTTTATGTCTGTTTCTGTCTGTTGTTTTCGTTTACAGTCTGTTTCTGTCTGTTGTTTTCGTTCACAGTCTGTTTCTGTCTGTTGTTTTTGTTTACAGTCTGCCTCAGTCTGTCGTTTTTCGTTCACAGTCCTTTTTTCCGGTAGCCGTAGAAGATGATACCGATGAGCAGGAGGATGACGAGGATCACGACGATGTTCGATGTCGAGAAGACCGGGTTTGAAAGGAAATCCCTGACAGAATCCGTCGGCGTCTTCTGTTTCGTTTCGTCCATCCGGTAACCGGAGACGGATCCGGCGTTTCCGGGCTCGTTTCCGTAACCTTCGCCGGGGTCGTCGTCGCGGGCGGGGACGTTCTGTGTGCTGTCCGTGATGTCGTCTCTGCTGCTTTCAGTGTTGTCGTCTGCGGTGTCCGGGAGGGAAGCTGTTCCGGAAATGACAGTGGCTTTTCCGGCGCCGCGGCCGGAGGAGGAAGACTTGGACGGCTTCTTTTCCGGTTCCGTGAATGTCAGGCCGGCTTCCCTGATGTTCGTCATGAAAGCTTCCTGATCGGCCGGGTCGACGCCTGCGGCAGACATCTGACCGACGATGAAGTCTGTGAAAGACGGATTGCCGCAGGTGTGGTGGCAGCATGTGACGCCGCTCTGAGCCGTGCTTTGGACGAATTCCCGGATGAGATCGTTCCGGACGTCCTCGGGAAGAGAAACGGCAGTTTCGCTCTGGAGCAGATTGCCGACGAGGGACTGGTAAGCATAGGCGTTCGTCTCTTTCAGGTAATCTTTCACGGGTCCGTCCGAGACATACATATCGTAGACGGCCTGCCATGTCTCTGTCGTGACGACGCCGTCGGTCGTTGAATCCCAGAGGCGGAGCGCTTCGGAGAATTCATTCATGAACGTGGTTCCGGCATAATCGTCAGCCATCATGGCATCGACCCAGTTCTCGTTCAGATAGCGGGAGCGGAGATCTTCGTGGAGGAAAGAGCCCAGTGTCCGGACTTTGCCGTCCTGTCTCATGTTCATGATGTAACTGTCAGGCGCAGGGCCGTCGCCGTTGGCTTTGTCGACCGCGGCGGAAAGGCCGCCGAAATAGGAAGCGACCATATCATGGTCCAGGACACCGTAAAGGGAAGAAGACCGGCTGAAGACGGACCGGTCGACGTCGGCCAGATTCGCGGCGAACACATCCGGATCGTAGGCACCCTGAAGATCGCCGGAATAGATGTAGCCCATCCGGTCGATATACATCTGCGCCAGATCGTCGCTCGTGTAGGAGCCTGCGACCATGTTCTCGATGCCTGACGTATATTCACCCGGCGCCGGTGCGAAAATGCGTGCCTGAGAAAGCGCTTCGGCTTCTTCGTCCGTATAATTTCCGGATTCTTTCAGTTCTTCAAGGATCTTTTCGGTATTCCGGCGGACATAGTTTTCATAACCGTTCTCATCTTCGGCTTTCGCGGCGTAGGAGATCGCCGTCGTGATATTCTGAAGCATGCCGCCGTACATGTCGCGGTAGGAACCGGACGTGACGACGAGGACATCGAGACGCGGCCGGGCCAGATTGTCTTTGGCCGCATCGTACGCATCGGCGATGCCGTTCGTCGCGCCGACGGATCCGGAGACGACTTTTCCGCTGTTCATATCATAGAATCCCATGAGACGGCCGTTCGATGAATTCCAGACCGGCTTGACACCGACAGAATACAGGATCTGCGATTCCAGGACACCGCCGTTGCGGCTTGTCTCGATCGCCCACAGGAGATACGCCGTCTTATCCGGATAGGCATCTGCACCGTGTTCTTTCTGATAGGCGGCGATGAGTTCATCGACGAGCCTGACGCCTTCGTTCCAGGATTCCTTCGTCGGGATCGTCCTGGTGTCGTGGTTGTAAAGGCCGCCGCCCGCCGGGAGGACATCCGGTTTTTTCACGGGGTCGCCTGCCAGATTTGCCGGCGTGTAGCCTGCCGAAAGCGCATTCAGGATGGCCGGGATCTCGCGGCCGGCAGACTCGTTCATGACGTTCATGTATTCTTCGACGGACCGGGAACTGTCTGTCCTGTACATCTGTTCGGCCATGAGGCGCATGTCTGCTTCATCCGGCGTCTCGCCGAGCGTGTGCGTGCCCAGAGGGATAAGAGCGCCTGAAATGCTTTCAAGATACCCGGAAACATCTTCTGCGAAATCAAGGAATTCCTCGTCGGACAGGGAAGCAGGATCCGTGACATTGAGAGCCGTTCCGATGCCGTTCTTTTCGATCAGGCTGATGAGGCCGGGTTTCAGGGATCCTTTTTCGTCGTCGGAGGCATCCAGGAAAGCATTGACGGACGCGTTGAGATCGGAGAGAGAGTCCGACAGTCCTGCCGGAACGAGCGCCGGCGTCAGATAACTGATGACCTGCATATTGCCGCGGCGGGCATCCGTCGTTCCTTTGGCATCGACCGGGAGGATGTGGATGATCGGTTTGTCCTGCATGAGGATCGCGCCCCAGTCGTCGGCGGCAAGCGTCGTCTCATGTCCGGGCATGACGGCGATGTTCGAGTAAAACGGCAGATAGGCGGAGACGCCTTTGTTGTTGTTTTCGACATTGTTGAACCAGTAATAGAAAGCAAGGCACTGGTGCGTCGGCGGGTAGGCGCCTTTGTTGGCGAGCGCTTCGGATGACTGGTCGCGGCCTCTCATGGGGTTGGGCGTCAGGATGACGTTTCCGAAGCGGATCGTCGGGATCACGATGTACCGGTCGAGGGTATTGTTGTCGGTGAAGACCATGATGTCGCCCGGGGCGTCTCCCCACAGGGACCTGACTTCTTTCTGCTTTTCTTTGCTGAGTGTTTCTTCGAACCAGGCGCGGTATTCCTCTTCCGGGACAAGGACGGCGCGGCCTTCGGCGACGGCCTGATCGACCATTCCGGGCGCCCAGGTGCCTGTGTTGTGGCCGTATGTGACCATCAGGTCGGAGAGAGCGCCTGCAGGATCTTCCTGAGACATGATCTCAGACTCGAAGCTGCCGAGATCATACCCTTCATCGCTCATGTTTTCGAGCAGATTGATCAGACTTGCAGGGGCGTTGAGATAGTAATCCGTATCGGCGCCGATGTTCGCTTTTCCGGCTTCGGCGGCGTAATACGGGATCACGACGACTTTTTCATCATTCGGCGTCGTGTTGAGGGCGGACCAGGACATGGCTCTGTCGACGAACCAGTCCATCTGCTTTTCCAGGACGACCGAGCGGTTCATGTTCAGTTCAGGCGAATATTCTTTGACGAGGACGACGACAGGCTCGATGAGGCCGTCCATCTCTCCCATGACGATGTACGGGATCTCATTGTCCGGAACGCCTTCCATAGATGCGTTCCAGGCTTCGGGCGTTGTGGTGTTGCCGAAAATACGGACGGCGTGCATGGCGACGACGTTGAGTTCTTTCAGATCCGTGACACCGTCGACGCCGATCGATTCGTTCGTCGGGAGACGGCCGCCGCGGGCGGTGACGAGAATGACCTGCGGGACAGGTTCTCCGTCGATCGTCAGATATTTGAGATTGTCCGGATCGGCTTTGGCATATGTGGCGAAAAGGACGTTGGCGCCTTTGTTCTCGACGGCGCGGATCATGCCGCAGACCATCGGTCCGTCACGGGAATTGTCCTCTTTGTCGAGACTTTTGAAGGAATCGAGAATGATGGCGATCATCGGCTTGTTCTCGTCATAGACCGGCGTCGTCCTGTACCATTCCATGTATTCCTCGGCGGATGAGAAGTAGCAGTCGCCGTCTCTGTCGTTGCCGGCGTCGGGGTGATAGATACCGTAGGCCGGCTTCGTCTTCAGGGCGCCCGGCTCGAATGCATCGATCCCGGCGTATTTTTTTCCGATGTAGAGGACAGCGTTGTAATAGTTGTCACGGATGCGGAAATCCAGATACTCGTTGAACGTTTTGTCAACGATGTAGCCGTCTTCCGTCCAGTTCCCGGCCGTCGTGATGATGACCTTGTCATGCGGAACGGTGAAATCGCTTTTTTCAAGGACGAGACCGACGAGTTCCGAGGCGAGGTTGTGGAAGATGACGACGTCCGCATCAGAAAAGTCGTAGGCGAGGATCTCATCCATCGTGCCGGAAACAGATCCGCCCGTCATCACGACCAGATCCGCATATTGCGAGATCATCGGATCGGCGGCGACCTCAGGCAGATAGATCGTATCCTCGGAACGGCCGCCGTGGATGAAAATAATCTTCCGGCGATCACCGTCTGCGGAAGCGGGAAGATCATCGGAAACGTCCGGAGAATCTTCGGGAGATAAAGATGAAGCGGGAGCAGAAGAGGCATCATCTCCGGATGAAACGGAAATGATCCCGGCGACGTCGGAGGAAGCGGGATCATTGAAAAATGTTCCGGAAACGGAAGATACGTCGTCACCGGACAGTTCCGCAGCCGCTGAAACAGGAATGACTGACAGCAGCATCGAACATATGATCAGAAACTGAAGGATCTTTTGAAAGGACATAGCAAGACCTCTGAATTTTTCCGTGCCGGACATTTCCTGAAAAGACAGCAGACCTGAAAAGACAGCAGACCGGAAATTTCAGAAATTCCGGAGAATGATCTTCAGGATCAACTTCAGGATGATCAGTCAGGATGATCAGTCAGGATGATCAGTCAGGATGATCAGTCAGGATGATCAGTCAGGCAGTCGTCCGGGCACGAAAGAAATATCAAAATTACTTTGAATAATATAAAGTAAATTTGTGCTGTGTGAAACAAAAACAAACTATATAAGAATGATTTTATCGAGTACAGACGAAGACAAAAACAAGTAAAATAGAGATACAAATTAAATACATATGAAAAGAGAAAAGTCTGTAAGATGAGAAAAGTCTGTAAGATGAGAAATGACGTGAATAATAAAAGGATCGCATGAGACAGAAGGCAAAAAAAGATTGCACCGGTCAGCGGAAAATACAGGCTGCGGGAAAAAAGCTGTGCCTGTGTGAAGCTGCCGCGTTCTTCTGCAGAATGCGACAGCTTC
>JAGAEB010000049.1 GCA_017613335.1 Methanosarcinaceae archaeon | reverse complement strand
CATTCAGAAAAATGAAAAAAACAGTATCATAAATACAGACAAATGATCAGGGATAAAATACGGATAAAACAGACCCAAAAATTAAAATAAATCTCCTGAAATTATAGTAAATATCATCCGACGGAAAAATCACAAATGACACAGAAGACAGACAATAAAACATATCTGCCGCGTATTGCAGATAAATTGCTTGAAGAAAGACTTGAAGCCGTCGGAGCGGTTCTGATCGTCGGGCCGAAATGGTGCGGAAAAACGACAACGGCTGAGCAGAAAGCAGAAAGTGTTCTCAAACTTCAGGATCCCGACAATGCGGAAAAATATCAGATGATCGCTTCCGTCAAGCCTTCTCTTCTCCTGGCCGGGGAAAATCCGAGACTGATCGATGAATGGCAGACAGTACCCATTCTTTGGGATGCTGTCAGAAATGCAGTCGATGAACGCGGAGAAGAAGGACTGTTCATCCTGACCGGGTCAACGACTGTCGATCATTCTCAGATCATGCATTCCGGAACCGGAAGAATTTCAAAGCTTGTCATGTACCCGATGAGTCTTTTTGAATCCGGGGAATCAAACGGAATGATCTCCCTCTCCGGATTGTTCAATGATCCGGAGACGGATATTGACGGCATTACATCCGATCTGACGATCGAAGACCTTGTATTTGCGGCCTGCCGCGGCGGCTGGCCTTCATCGCTCAGAAAAAAATCTCCGAAAGCGCAGCTTTATGATGCACAGAATTATGTGGAAAACATCTGTGACAGCGATGCCTCGACTGTTGACGGCGTGAGAAGAGATCCAAAACGCGTCAAAGCGATCCTTCAGTCTTATGCAAGGAATATTTCAACTGTTGCTTCTGACAAAACGATCCTTTCGGACATCAGTGCAAATGATTCCGAAATGTCTTTTCCGACATATTCTTCTTATGCAAATGCCCTGGAAAGGCTTTATGTTATTGAAAATGTTCCGGCATGGTCTCCTGCGATCCGTTCTGCGACAAGTATCCGCTCGGGTGAAAAAAAGGAACTGATCGATCCGTCTGTGGCTGTCAACGCCCTCGGCCTCTCTCCGGCAGCACTTCTTCAGGATCTGAATTTCTTCGGATTTATTTTCGAATGTCTCTGCTTCCGCGACCTGAGGGTCTATTCTGCCGCATCAGGAGGGCGTGTCTCCTATTACAGAGACCGTTACGGACTTGAAGCAGACTGTGTCCTTCATCTCGCAGACGGCAGATACGCACTCATCGAATTCAAATTGGGAAGCCGCGGGATCGAAGAAGGCGCTTCTCACCTGTCGGCGCTGAAAGAGCTTATCAGAAAAGCGAACAACGAAAAGAAGACAAACCTGCGCGAGCCGGATCTCCTGATCGTCATCACCGGCGGGGATACGGCCTATACGCGGCCGGACGGTGTCAAAATAATCCCGGTCGGAACGCTGAGGGACTGATCCTGATGAAATTTTCCGGAAAATGAAAATAAAAATTATAATGATTGAAAACATCTTAGTATCCGGGTGGCCTGATTGACAGATCCCGTGATAATAGAACTTTCGATGATCCGGACAGTTTCTCTTGTTCCTTTTGTCCTGCTGACCGGCTATTTTCTGAAAAAGAAGATCGGCCTGCTGGAAAGATTCTGTTTCCCCGTGCCGGTGATCGGCGGCATTGTTTTTTCCGTTCTTTTTCTGATCGCGCATCTCGCCGGGGTGACGTTCACGTTCGACAAAACGCTTTCGGATGTCGCCATGCTCATCTTTTTTACGTCTGTCGGTTATCAGGCATCTTTCAGAGCCCTTAAAAAAGGCGGGAAAGACATCATTATCCTTCTCTTTATCGTAGCGTTCCTTGTCATTATGCAGAATGTCGTCTCTGTCGGACTCGGTTCTTTTTTCGGGATAGATCCTGTCCTGTCGCTCTGCACAGGATCCGTCTCCATGATCGGCGGACACGGAACGGCGGCGGCATTCGGTCAGTTGTTCGAAGAATCGGGTGTTGCAGGCGCCTCATCCGTCGGGCTGGCGGCCGCAACTTTCGGAATGGTCTGCGGCAGTCTTATCGGATGCCCGCTGACAGAACGTCTTATCCGGAAAAAAGGCCTCTCACCGGAAAAGTCCGGCAGGATGAACGGAACGGACGACGGATCCGGGGAAAAAGGCGGAAAAGAAAACGAGGAAAGCAGATCCGGGGAAAACAGATCCGAGGATAACGGATCCCATAAAAAGCCGGATGATACGAAAAGACCTGCCTCGCCGGATCTTCTGTACGCCGCAGGCGCTCTTGTTCTGGCTGCCGGCATCGGGACAAACGTTTCATCTTTCCTCGGGCTGTCGGGACTCACTTTTCCGGGATACATCGGAAGTATGATCGCGGCGATGGTCCTTCGCAATCTGGCAGATGTCTTCGCTGAAAAATATGACATTCCGCCGGTTCCGGAAGAATCCCTCAGACAGCTCGGAAACGTGGCTCTTTCCTTCTTCCTGGCTGTTGCTCTGATGACGATGGAACTCAGGCAGCTGGCGGATCTTGCCGTTCCGCTGACGGTGATCCTCTTTGTCCAGGCCGTTCTGATGGCGTTCTTTGTCGTATTTGTCGTCTTCCGCATCCTCGGAAAAGATTATGATGCCGCCGTCATGGTCTCAGGCGTCTGCGGTTTCGGCATGGGCGCGATCCCGAACGCCATGGCCAATATGAAATCGGTCACGGATAAATTCGGAGAATCCTCAAAAGCATTTCTGATCATTCCGCTCGTCGGAAGCCTCTTCATAGATCTGGTCAACAGTGTGGCCATATCGTTCTTTATGAGTATCCTCCGATCGATCCCGGTGAAGCGGCCTGTGATCGGTTGTGACGGAAGTCGACCCAGGCAGAAGTCTGAAATCATCCATGACAGAAGTCTGCACTCGGCCTGTGACAGAAGTCTGAACCGTCCGTGAAAGAAGTCTGCGATCGTTTCAGTACCGGCAGCCGCCGTCCGGAAATCGGTCCGGATTTCCTGCCGGATCGGACGGCATCCCGGCAGGTGAAACGGACGTTCCGCTCATGAAGCATCTGTTCCATCTCTTCAAAGAAGACGCCTTTTCCGGGAACTATCCTGTTTTCAAAAGGCCTGTCTTTTCTGTCTTTTCCGCCGATGCCGCCGATGCTCGTCAGCTCACAGGCGCATGACGGACTTTTCGGAACGCCGTAAAAGACGATATTGTAACCGTTCCGGTAATACATTTCGATCATGTCGGCATAAGGCGTGAAGAGTTTCCGGCAGAACCGCCGGTAAAACGGATGATCAAGCTGATCTTTCGTGATCTCGCGGCGGTTCAGTCCGAAGACGATCGTTTCAGGACACGGCAGCTGAATGACGGTCCGGCCGGCCGTCTCAAATGACGGCGGATCTTTCAGGCCTCTCAGCCGGGACGACGGATTGAGAAGACAGTGAGAGACGACGTGGATCGTTCCGGATCCGGAAGAAGAGATTTCAGGATCGCCTGATCCGGAAATTGTTCCGGAGGGATCAACAGTTCCGGGTTCTGCATGATATTCAGATTTCGTTTCTGAGGCGCTCATATCTGCGGGTTAAGATGCTGTCGGTATAAAAAATAAGCCGGGCGTCCGGATAAAACGCCGTCTCCGGCGGACCTCAGATCATTTTTCCGGAAATTCCGACAGCCCTTCGCCCTGATAAAGCTGTATGTTCCCGACATACATTTATAATGAAAAGATGGTATTATATGCAGAATCAGGAAAGCCCGTCGGGAATCCGGAAACAGAAGCAAGACAAGACCGGAAAGATGAAAACGAAAACGGGCTGACCGATAAAAACGACAATGAAAACGAGTTAACATCATGACGCTGAGCCCATCTGTCCCCGAGGAACTGCAGTTTGCATTCAAACCGTCCGTCCGCACTCTTTTTGATCTTGAGCCGGTCATTTTTGACAGCGACTGGTATTCGGACGAAAAAGAAAAAGGAAACCGCGACATCTATTTCATGTACCGCGAAGGTTTCAGATCCGGGGAAGATCATGATATCATGAAGGAAAATAAGATCCGTTTCGATATCACGCAGATCCCGGCCGGTTTTCTCGGCGTTGAATATGTCAAAACGATGGGCCATTATCATCCTAAAGTTCCCGGCTGCCGGTATTCCTATCCGGAAGTCTATCAGGTCATTTCAGGCCATGCGACTTATCTGCTCCAGAAAAGAGACCTGTCAGGCGTGATCGTCATTGAAGCTTCTGAAGGCGACGTCGTTCTGATCCCGCCGGAATTCGGTCATGTGACGATCAATGCGTCCCGTGAAGAACTTGTGATGTCGAACTGGGTAGCCGAATTCAGTTCCGATTATGAGACCGTTCTTGAAAAACACGGTTTTGCCTATTATGTCACAAAAGACGGATTCGTCCCGAATCCCCATTACAGTGACAGAGAGACGGACAGCGCCGGAAAGCTGCCGCCGATATCGTTCATGACGCCGTCGGATCATCCGGAATTCGGTCTTTTCTGCGGAAAGGATATGTACGATCTCATCAGAGAACCGGAAAAACTTGATTTCCTGCAGCATCCGGATCTGTATTTCTGATCCGTTTCAGGAATCTTTTTTTCTTTTCTTTTTCGATCCTTTTTTATCAGGACAGTTCAAAAGAATGTCCGGAAATTTCGGATCCGTTTCAGAAATCTTTTTTCTCTTCTTTTTCGATCCTTTTTTATCAGGACAGTTCAAAAGAATGTCCGGAATCTTCAGGAAAATAAAAAAAAGTCTTCTGCAGAGATCTGCAGAAGACTTTGTATATCATTAAGGCCGGAAAGTCCGGTCAGACTTTTTTGAAGTCGTAGTTCAGGCTGAATCCGTAGAAGCTGAGCGTGACTTTCAGAGTCTTGTTGTCATCGGACAGTTTTGCCGTACCGGTCTTGCCGTTGTCATCGGTCAGGGTGTAGGTACCGTTGTTATTCGTCCAGGTGAAGTTGTAGGAAGAGTCACCGCTTGTCAGGACGCCGGTGTTGTTGCTGTTGAAAGTGATGTCATAAGTGACAGTACCGAGAAGTGTGTTCGTAGAATATTCCCAGGTACCGACGATCTTGTCCCCGCCGAGGCAGCCCGGAATGATGCATGCCAGGAGGACTAATGCGCCGATCATTGCGATCTTCATTTTCATAATAATCCCTCATATTTCTGAAAAATCCTCGTGCTTTTGAGGAAAAGCAACTCAGATGCCTTATGTAACGATATTATCATTTATATGCGTTTCATCAGCCATGCCCGCTCCTGACAGACAGCTGATCCTTGCAGGAAACAGACGATCCTGACAGACAGCCGTCCTTAACAGGAAACATTCTTTTTTCCGGCCGGAAGACCGGAGGCCTGCAGGATCGTCCGCGGATGATCCTTCTTTTCCTGACCTGATACCATTTTCTTTTTTCCGGACGTTCGCGGGCGATCAGATACAGATAAACGGCCGCGCCGGCCTGGATCAGAAAGACGGCGGCAAGCGCGGAAAGGATCTGTTCCGGGCGGACGGCCTGCACGGTAAGGAGCAGGAGTGATCCGGCGATCCCTGTTCTCAGAAATGTCTGCCTGAAAAAGGCAGGCCTTGTATCCGGTCCGGCATCATCATCATCCGTGATGGTCCGGATATGCCCGGATATCCTGAAACCGGAAAACGGCAGGAACCATCTGATCCCGGATTTTGTGCAGGAATCTTCGTAAAGATGCATGAACTGTCCTGAGAAAAGCCCGATGAAAACCGTCAGGAAGAAAATGACGATCTCCGTCAGGGCGTTGAGGATATCATCGGAGATCTGAATCAGGAGGGACAGAACGATCTCCGGCGCCGGATCGCCTGACAGGATGTATTCACCGGGAACGGATCCGTCTCCTGCGGCGATGACAAGGAACGCAAAGACGGAACAGACCAAAGAGAAGATGACAGCGAGGACGGCGGAACTGAGAAAGATGCCGGTCAGCGAATGAAGGATCCCTCTGTGCGCTCTGAGCATTTCCCGGCGTCTGCCTGCATATTTTCTGAAGAAAAGGCGCATTGTCAGATAAGCGAACAGATTGATCGGTTTCATGGCGAGATATATCGGATAGAATTCATAATAAAGAGTCGGTTTTCCGCCGCAGTCGGCATCCGGCAGGAGACTTCCGATGATCAGGCATACCGGAAAAACAATAGCAGCCCAAATCGGGATACCCGTCAGGACGACAGCAATGAAGAAGAAAATGATAAACGGCAGTGAAAAGGCAACCGTTATCCTGACATGATCTTTCCCGAGCATTCCTCTGATCCCCCGACATTTTTCAGCAGGCCGCTATGGCATTATTGATGATATCATCAGATATAAATGTTCATGAATTCAGTCAGCGGGAGACGCATATCATGAGAAGAAAATCCGGAGATTCACCGGAATCGGCCGTTTTCATATGCCGGCAGTCTGCAAGTGTCGGCAGTTTGTGAGTGTCGGCGGCTGCAGTGTCGGCGGCTGCAAGTGTCGGCGGCTGCAAGTGTCGGCGGCTGCAAGTGTCGTCGGCTGCAGTGTCGGCGGCTGCAAGTGTCGGCGGCT
>JAGAEB010000048.1 GCA_017613335.1 Methanosarcinaceae archaeon | reverse complement strand
TCATTTCCGGACTCATCCGGAAATATTCGCGCCGCCGCCAGGCCGTCCTGGGAAGACTCAACGGCTTTGCCGAAGAAATGATCGCCGGGTACTGGACAGTCGTCTCCTGCAATCATCAGTAAAAAGCCTGCGAACGCTTCGGCGAAGTATCCGATTCGCTGACGAAAGCCGGGATCCTGGCCGATGCCTGCAGCGGCGTCATGGGCCCTGTGATGAACTGCATCGGCAACGTCCGCTTCGTCATCATCGCCGTCTTCGGCGGCTGGTTCGCCCTTCACGGCATGGTCTCTCTGGGCATCATTTCCGCTTTCATCGTTTATGCAGGGCAGTTCAGCCGTCCTGTCAATGAACTGGCTCTTGTCTGGGGTCAGCTCCAGACGGCGGTCGCCGGTGCCGAGCGCGTTTTCCGCGTCCTTGATGAAGAAGACGAAGACATGTCCGGGAAAATCCTGCCGGAAGGTGCCGGATCGTCCGTCGTCTTCGAAAATGTCTGTTTCGCCTACGAGAAGGGCCGCCCTGTCCTGAATGATTTCTCTCTTTACATACCCGCCGGCGGCAGGATCGCGCTCGTCGGTCCGACCGGCTGCGGGAAAACGACCGTCGTCAACCTTCTCATGCGGTTTTATGACCCCGGATCCGGAAGGATCCTCATCGACGGCCGGGACATCACGGAAATCTCGCGCGGAAGCCTCCGCAGAAATACGGCGATCATCCTTCAGGACACCGTTCTCTTTTCAGATACGATCGAAAACAACATACGGTACGGCAACGAAAACGCAACGCCTGAAATGATCGATGCGGCCGTCGAAGCAGGCTGCTGCCGTGAAATGATCGAGGCGTTTCCCGGCGGCCTTCAGACGATCCTCAAAGGCTCAGGCGCCGGCATCAGCCAGGGACAGCGTCAGCTTCTGTCGATCGCCCGCGCGTTCACAGCCGATCCGAAGATCCTGATCCTCGACGAAGCCACGTCCGGCATCGACACGCGCACCGAAAAAGCCGTTCAGGACGCCATGCAGCATGCCATGCGCAGCAGAACGGCAATCGTGATCGCCCACCGCCTCTCCACGATCCGGAACGCCGACATGATCGTCGTCATGGACGAAGGAAAGATCGTCGAGCGCGGCACCCACGAGAAACTGATGGATGAAAAAGGAAAGTATTACGAGCTCTATATGATGCAGTACGCCGGCTTTGAAACACGATCGTCCGGATTCCCGGAAAAAGAAGTGTGCTGCACCGGACGATCGGCCTGCACAGTGCGGATGCGCGATATCAGGACAAACGGCAGGCAAAGCCATATGTCCTGATCCGCGATCCGGGAAATACACTGATGAACTTTTACTGAATTTTTACTGAATCTTTTCCGTTTCTTCGGCCACAGACGATTCACAAGTGCGCATGGCATCGATCGTCTTTGCAAAAAGGTCATCGAGCGTCCAGCCGAGTCTTTCCGCGCCTTCGGCGATGATCTCTCTGGAACAGCCGGCGGCAAATTTTTTATCCTTGTATTTTTTCTTCAGGCTGGAGACCTCCATGTCCGAAACACTTTTGGAAGGCCTCATTTTGGCAGCTGCGCCGATGAGTCCCGTCAGTTCGTCCGTCGCGAAAAGGATTTTTTCCATTTCATGGACCGGCTCGACGTCTGAAAAATAACCGTACGCGTGGGAGCAGACCGCATGGACAAGCTCCTCCGGCGCCCCGATCTCCGCCAGAAGTTCCGGCGCTTTCTGACAATGCTGCTCCGGGTACATCTCAAAATCCACATCATGCAGAAGACCGCAGATGCCCCAGAAATCTGCTTCATCACGATAGCCGAGTTCATCCGCAAAATATCTCATGACGCCTTCGACAGTCAGTCCGTGCTGAAGGTGAAACGGTTCCTTATTGTATTTCTTAAGAAGCGCGATCGCTTTTTCTCTGTCAATTTCCGGTTTCATACCATCTCTCCGGTCATTTTATCCCTGAAAATGTCTGATCCGTTATAAATCATTCACAAGACGATGTCTGATTTTTTCCCTATCTGAAATCTTTTATAATTTATGTGCATTCTCCAAAGGGACTTTTCATGACGCCCAAGATTGTTTATTTCCCGAAGAGCGACACGTATGTCATCCGGAAAAATTCTTATTTTGATGACAATATCCTGATCCGCGGAAATGTCATTATCGGCATACGGACGACTTTCTGGAAGAATCTCTGCGTCTTGGGTTCAGTCCGGGCCGGAAAAGGATGCCTCTTCAAAGGAAACGTCATGTGTACGGATGGTATCATTTCCGGTGACTCCGTCATCGAAGGAACGCTTGAAAGCACGGGAAACATTTCCGTTTTCAGGAACGTCCGGATCGGCGCCGCCATTTCCGGCGGCCATCTGACGATCATGGACGGATGCGTCGTCGGTTATGCTTCTTCCAGGAGCGGAGAACTCGAACTGATCGGAACGTCCGATATAAGAGCCATCGACCGCGGCACGAAAGTGACCGTCCGCTCCGATGCTGTCCTGCCGGAAGATCCGGAAGAAGAACAGGAATCTCCCGAAATCCCTGACGAAGAACAGGATTCATCCGGAATCCCCGATGAAGAACAGGAATCCTCCGGAATCTCTGACGAAAAACAGGAATCCTCCGGCATCCCTGACGAAGAACAGGAATCTTCCGGAATCCCCGAAGAGAAATCCGGCGCAGGCGATATGCCTGAAAAACACGGCGACGTCACGCCGGAAAAAAGCACCGGCGAAAAGACAGCCGAAGGCGATGCGGTCATCGGAACGGATCACCCGGAAAGCCCGGATACATCTTCCGCCGCCGGCGTTACAGAAACATCCTCTGTTGCCGTTAAATCTGATGACAGCCCCGAGAAAGCAGAAGGATCCGGTAATGACAAAAGCATCAGCAGATCCGAAGCCGTCCCGAAAAACGAAAAGAGCAAAAAGTCAGACGAATCCGGCAAAGATGAAAAGAGCAGATCACAGTCATCCAAGGCAGGAAAGAAAAGGATCGACTTTTCCGGTTTCCGTAAATCTGCGTCCGGATCATCCGCGCCGGAAAATGAGAGCGTCCCGAAAAATACGGCTGAAGAAACGGCCGGAAAGACCGGTGAAAAGACCGGGAAGGCCGGCGAAAATGCCGACGAAAATGCCGGCACGTCCGATGAAAAGACCGGAAAGGTCTGTGAAAATACCGGAACGTCCGAAAAGACCGGGAAAACCTGCGAAAATACCGGGACGTCCGGTGGAAAGACCGGAAAGGCTGACGAAAAGACCGAAGCTGTCTCCCGTGAACCTGAAGGTCCGGTCTCAGAAGAAAAAACGTCTGCCGGAAAAAAACACGAAGAACATCTCTCTGACGCCGAGATCATGTTCCGCAAAATGGCCGACGATATGGACGAAGGCGAAATATACCGATAAAATCTGAAATAAAAAAAAGCGGGATACGACACAGAAATGTCGCCTCCCGCTTTTTTTTAATTATCCGGAAATCTCAGATGTCCGCACCGATAATGGTCTGCGTTGCGGTCACATCCGGAATGCCGCGGATCCTGTCGACCAGATCGTTGAGCTGTTTCAGGGTTTCCGTGCTGATCACGACGACAAAATCGAATTCGCCGAAAACATGATAGACATCCTTGATGCCTTCATAGGATCCGATCTTCTCATACACGTCTTTTTCCTTTCCGGGAAGAACATTAAGCATTGTCACACCGACAACCATTCTGTCACCTCTCTGTCATTTTTCTTTTGTCAGTCTTCCGGCCTTTTCTTTTATCAGTATTCAGGCGTTTTCTTTTATCCGTAGTTCTGCATACTGTGTTTTTCCGGAGACTTTCAGAATCTGCTCCTGATCGCTTTCAGGAGTTCTTCAAATGTGAAATTCTCAGGCACGACATCGACTCTGATGCCGAAGCTTTCGATCGTGTCGGCCGTCGGGATGCCGATCGCACCGACAACGGCTTCCGAAAGCGCCGCGCGGACATTTACATCTTCACCGAGATTCTCGGCGATCTTCATGAAATTCCTGACCATCATGGAACTCGTAAACGCAAAAGCCTGGATCTCACCGTTTATTGTTTTCTCGATGAGTTCTTCCGCCTCGCCGTCCTCCGGGATCTCGAGCGTATAGACATGCGTCTCATAAACTTCCGCACCGGCTTTCCTGAGACCGTTCGGAAGATCGTCCGATCCGTAGAAACTTCTCGGAATGTCGATCACTTTTCTGCTGACTTTCTCCGAAAGAGCTTTCACAAGTCCGGCGGAACTGTATTCACCGGGCATGTTTTCCGTTTTGAGACCCTCTTTTTCAAGACGTTTCTCCGTGTTCGGACCGATGGCGATGATCTTCGTCTTTTTCAGCGCATCCAGGAACTTTTTTTCATTTTCTTCGCCGACATTCCGCAAAGTGTAATCCAGACCATTGGCGCTCGTAAAGATCACATAATCCGATCTGCCGTTCATGACACGGTCAGCAAAAGCATCAAAACCGTCATCTTTCATTCCGGCCAGACGGACAACGGGGACGGAATACGGGATGAATCCGATCTCTTCTGCAATCTTCTCAGAAGAATCCGTATAACCCTCCGGTCTCATAATTGCTAATACTGGTCTTCCCATAATGAATCTCCTTCAAAACTGAGTATTCTGTCGCAGCGTCTGAATATTCTTTCTGAAATATAAATTTTTACAGGGACGGTCGCAGTCATATCTCCCGGGATGATCCGGAAAATATTTCCGGGAAGATCCTGAAAACATTTCCGGAAAGATCCTGAAAAATTTCCGTTTTTCCGGCCCTTCTGTTTTCACGAAATTCTCTGTTCGCCGAGAATGTCGTGGAGGTCGACGACTTTTCCGATGACCGTCAGCGCCGGCGCTTTGACATCATTTTTCACGGCAAGTTCCGCGATATTGTCGAGCGTGCCGATCGTGACGCGCTGATCCGGCCTGGTGCCGCGTTCGATCAGAGCCACCGGCGTTTTGGGATCTTTGCCGTATTTCAGGAGTTCGTCACAGTTCCTCTTCAGCATTTTCACGCCCATGAAGATCACGAGCGTGCCGTCGAATCTTGCCAGAAGTTCCCAGTCGAGATTCGTCTGTTCTTTCGTCGGATCTTCATGACCTGTGACGAACGTCACCATCGAATTGCTGTTCCGGTGCGTGATCGGAATGCCCGCATAAGCCGGTACGGCAACAGCTGCCGTGATCCCCGGGACGACTTCAAATTCGATGCCGGCCTTGACAAGTTCCTCCGCTTCTTCGCCGCCGCGCCCGAAAACGTACGGATCGCCGCCTTTCAGACGAAGGACCGTTTTTCCTTCTTTGGCTTTTGCAATGATGACCTCATTGATCTCGTCCTGTTTCAGAGTGTGATTTCCGGCATATTTCCCGGCATCGATCTTTTCGGCCTTGTCCGGGATCAGACTCAGGATCGCCTTTCCCGGAAGCTGGTCGTAGACGACGACATCCGCTTCATCGATCAGGCGGCGTGTTTTGACAGTCAGGAGATCCGGATCTCCGGGGCCGGAACCGGCCAGATATACTTTTCCGTATTTTTCAGACATCTGTTTTCCTCAGATCAGATTATTGTTTGTGTCAGGTTGTTTCCGTTCAGTCCCGGAGGGACATGCGGGACATGCTGCGGATCATGCTTTTCCGTCCTTGTCTTCCGGACGGACGTCGTGTCCCAGGAGTCTCAGGATCGGCGAGATCTTTTCATTGTCCTCGCGGTTCCATTCAAATCCGGAGACCTGTTTGGCCAGATCCGCTTCGTTGGCATAAATGTGCGCGGACGTCGATGTCAGGATGATCTCTGTCAGACGGCATCCGGCCGGCCTGATGACAAGTTCGTCAAAAGCCTTCGCAATGCCGCAGAGGTTCGCCCAGACGGCATCGCCGTAATCATTCGACCGGAAAAGAAGCCTCAGGGAAACATCGTTGCCGTCCATCAGACGGATCTGATACCAGTTGAAACAGGGCGGATTTTTGGAATCGCAATACATCGGATGATAAATGACCCCGACGTTCTGATTGGACTGGATCTTCGTCTCCAGGCTTTCTTTCAGCTTCCGGCGGGAAACATCGACCTGGTCGATCTCTCCTTCCATGATCCGGAACCTGCGCATCAGTTCGATATATGTGTACTCGAAATCAGTATTGTCATTATGTCTGATGCCGATCTGATCGAGCGGCACCAGAAAACTGTTCTGGTAATCTGTGATCTTGTCACCGGCCCACCTGAAATTGACCGGCGTCCTGCCCGCAAGAACATCCGTGATCGCCCGGCCGTACAGCTGAATGACAGCAAAGATCTCACGCGCCTTCTTCGGCTCAGCGGCGTTTCCGAATGTAATGTCTTTTCCGTCAAGAACAATGTCTTCCGTGATCCTTTTGTACAGAAGATCGATGTCCTCTCCGGAATAAGCTTTGACAAACGTCAGTGAATTCGGTTTCATGATCAGCACAACCTATCATTAAGTGTCCTCATTACGCACTGTTTCTATATTAACTATCTTTTCGGATCTTCCTGAACAGACGCGATGTCCTGTTTTGTTTCCGAAACGGCCGCTTATATCAAAAATGATCGGTGCAGTCATGACAATTTCTCTGAGTTTCAGGGCGTTTCTCCGGCGTCTTCCTCTGTCATTTTCCTCTGTCGTTTTCCTCTGTCGTTTTCCTCTTTCTTTTCCCGCTCTCCCGGGTTCGTCACCTTTCTCTCTGTCTCCGGTCAGTCATCAGGCCCGATCCCTGCAGAAAAATTTAATATCGTGACCGAACAGAAATCTCCTGTCATATCAGACAGGCAGAAGGCTGATCAGATGAAATCAAAAGTTTATTTCTCAGAAGACGTCTCGCCCGAAAGCGTGGTCAGGCTGTACAAAGTGCTGAACATTGAACTCGAAGGCAGGATCGCAGTCAAGATTCACTCCGGAGAAGAGGGCAACACCAATTTCCTCCGCCCGGAATTCTGGAAGCCTATGGTCGATGAGGTCAAAGGCACCATCACAGAATGCAACACCGCCTACGGCGACAGATTCGGCGGCGTTCGCGATACGACTGAATCCCACATCCGGCTGCTGGAATCCCACGGCTGGTCAAAGATGTTCACGGTCGACCTCATGGATGCCGAAGGCCCCGATGCGGAACTGGACATCCCTGACGGAAAAAGGCTGAAGAAAAATTATGTCGGAAAGAACATGATGAACTACGATTCCATGCTGGTGCTGGCGCACTTCAAGGGCCACCCGATGGGCGGCTACGGCGGCGCACTGAAACAGCTCTCCATCGGATGCGCTTCATCCGCCGGAAAAGCGCTGATCCACTCGTGCGGCAGATCAGACGACCGCATCAAAGCCTGGGACGTACACGGCGACCTGAACGAATTCCCTGAATCCATGGCCGATGCCGCCGCATCCGTCGTGAGACACTTCGGGAAAAACATCGCTTTCATCAACGTTATGAAGAACCTTTCCGTCGACTGTGACTGCGTGACGACGCCGGAAGCGCCGTGCATGAAAGATATAGGCATCCTCGCCTCGACGGATCCCGTCGCTGTCGATCAGGCCTGCATCGACCTCATCATGAATGCCGGCGATCCGGGAAAGGATCACTTCATGGAAAGAGTGAACAGCAGAAACGGCATCCGCACCATCGAAGCCGCCGAAGAGCTGGGGTGCGGTTCACGCGAATATGAACTGATAAAGATGTGAAGATCTCTCCGATGCCTTCACTTTCGTGACTTCACTTTTGTGACTTCACTTTTGTGACTTCACTTTTGTGACTTCACTTTTGTGACTTCACTTTTGTGACTTCACTTTTGTGACTCCACTTTGTGACTTCACTTTTGTGACTTCACTTTTGTGACTTCACTTTTGTGACTTCACTTTTGTGACTTCACTTTTGTGACTTCACTTTTGTGACTTCACTTTTGTGACTTCAC
>JAGAEB010000047.1 GCA_017613335.1 Methanosarcinaceae archaeon | reverse complement strand
TTTTCAGATTCCGTGTGAGCCGGCTCTGTTTTCAGATTCCGTGTGAGCCGGCTCTGTTTTCAGATTCTGTATGTGCCGGCCTTATTTTTCTGATCGTATCCGGGCGGGATCGTCTGTCCGGGTATGAAATAAAAAAACGTACTCTGCCTGCACAAGATACACGGCGCAGGCTGTCTGATCACGAATTCCTCATCTTCCTCCGGATACGCCTGAAAAATGAATAAAAAAAGGCCTGCAGCGGCAGACGCTGCAGACCGAATGATCAGACCTTTATTTTTCAGTCGATCTCGATGGCATTCTTTTCGAGTCCCTTTTTCGGAAGGATGACCGTCAGAACGCCGTTTGAGAGTTTTGCGCAGGCTTTTTCTTCATCAATGTCGACCGGGAGATTGATGGCGCCTTCGTACCTCTGGTAAAAACGCTCTCTTCTGATGTAATGACCGACCTCATCATCATAGGGGCATTCCGCCGTGATCGTCAGATAATGATCCTGGATCTCGAGAATGATGTCTTTTTTGGAAACGCCGGGGAGGTCGACTTTGACAACAAGTTCTTCTTTTCTCTCGATAAGATCCATCAGCGGCGTCTGACTGAATTTGCCGAAAGAAGATGTGCGGTTTTTACCTGTGATTTTGCTGAACAGACTGTTCAGTTTCTGTGACTTATTGACATTTCCCGTGGTATCAGCCTCTTTTTCAGATCTCATAATACTCCCTCGTCGTTTCGCAGAAAGCCGGAAAACCTTCTGCGGATCATAATGTCTGTTTTGACGAAACTTTCCGGCCGGTGACCGACCATCAGAACCGGACCGGATATATCTCATATCTGCCGTCTTCCCCGTTCTGAAACAAATTTATGTTCAATATAAGTTTTCACAGAAAATAAGCCTTTTCTTCTTTTTCGCAGCATCATCATATTTCCGGCGTTATTTCCGCCATAAAAACACATACATGACCAGGATCACGATCATCATGACGACGACATTCGTCAGCGTATCCATCGATGTCCCGACAAGAAAGGAGACCGGTCCCAGCATCACATGATGGCCGGTCTGGTTTTCCGTTTCGGACAGGCGGATCGTCAGGATAAATCCGAATATCACGAGAAAGATCAAAAACATGAGAATGGCTGTACCGTTTTTCTTTATCCTGTCTCCCGGTCTCAAATGGAAAGCCTCCGTCGTGCAGGCGCAATGCCGCAGATACGGAATAAAGGATCATGCAGAATATAAAAATAAGGGACTGAAACGGCCGGATCGCCGCAGAACTGCGGAAAAGGTTATTTAAAAAGACACGATAGAGCCTACCGAAATTAAGAAAAGCACGAAACCGACTGCGGCGTTTCAGAGGTTCAAAGCTTCAATAATCCAAAGCTTCAGAGTTCCGAAGCTTCAATAATCCAAAGCTTCAGAGCCTCAAGCATCAAAGACTCAAAGACAGAAAATGTCGCTGAAAATCATTACTGATCAAATCATACAGGTGCAGGTTTATGGGAAAAACAACGAAAAACAAAAACATCATTCCTGATGACGGATCCGAAGGTATGGAACCGATTCAGGCAGACCTTTCCGGACAGATCCCGGACGATGCGGGAACTTCTGTGAAAACTTCTGCAGACATTTATACAGACACCTCCTCGGAAATCTCTGCGCATGATTCTGCGGAAACTTCGGAAGAAATGTCTGCCGGGAATGATTCCGGACAGGATTCCGGGAACGATGCATCGTCTTATGATGAACTGAAAAAGATCTGTCAGGCGCAGGAAGAGACGATCAGGAAAACGAATGTTGACAAAAACAAGCTCATGGTCGAAAACGCAGATCTGAAAGCCAACGTTCTGAAACTGACAAAAGTCCTCGAAGATCACCGCTGGGAGATCCGCCGTCTCAAAAATCAGGTGGAAGAACTGACAAAACCGCCGTATTTCATTGCCACGGTCATGGAGACGTTCGGCGAAGAAACGGCTCTCCTCAAAATGCACGGCAACAATCAGGAGATCCTGACGCAGGTCTCCTCGGACGTCAAAGGCGCTCTGGAGCCCGGCATGCGCGTCATGGTCAACGGGGCTTATGTCGTCATGGATATCCTCGGGCAGTCGACGGATGTCCGCGCTCAGGTGATGGAACTGATCCACTCGCCTGATGTCGATTACAGCATGATCGGCGGCCTTGATGATGTCATCCGCGAAGTCGTCGAGACGGTCGAACTGCCGCTGACGGAACCTGAACTTTTTGAAAAGATAGGCATTGAACCGCCTTCCGGCGTCATTCTCTACGGCAGTCCGGGAACCGGAAAAACACTGATCGCAAAAGCCGTTGCCTCAAAAGCCGATGCCACTTTCATCAGAATGTCCGGATCCGACCTCGTCCAGAAATTCGTCGGTGAAGGCGCCCGTCTCGTCAAAGACATTTTCGCCATGGCACGGGCAAAAGCACCGTCCATCCTCTTCATCGATGAGATCGACGCGGTCGGCAGCATGAGGACATTCGACGGCACGAGCGGCTCTGCCGAAGTCAACAGAACGATGATCCAGCTTCTTGCGGAAATGGACGGCTTCGACACGAGCGGCGACGTCAAGATCATGGCCGCGACGAACAGGATCGATCTTCTCGACCCGGCGCTTCTCCGCCCCGGCAGATTCGACCGCGCCATCGAAGTCCCGATGCCTGACGAAGAAGCCAGACTCGAGATCCTGAAGATCCATACGAGAAAAATGAATCTCGGAAAAGATGTCGACCTGGAAAAACTCGCCAAAGACTCAAAAGACTACAGCGGCGCCGATCTGAGCACCGTGACAAAAGAAGCCGGCATGTTCGCCCTCAGAAGACGCGACACGCAGATCACGATGGCAGACATGACGGAAGCCATGAAGAAAGTCAAAAAGGATGCCGCGCTCAGGAACAATGCGCCCGAATCCATGTTCATCTGAATGTACCGGGATCCACGTTCATCTGAATGCGCCCGGATCCACGTTCATCTGAATGTACCGGGATCCACGTTCATCTGAATGTACCGGGATCCACGTTCATCTGAATGTACC
>JAGAEB010000046.1 GCA_017613335.1 Methanosarcinaceae archaeon | reverse complement strand
GCATGCGGCAGAAAGAGAAAAATCGATGATGACGGATCATGGATCTGTGAATGCGGCGCGGAAACTGCCGGAAAGTTCTGCATGGAATGCGGCAGAAAAAAAGAGACGTCCTGCATTTCATGGCTCTGTGAATGCGGCGTGAAAAACACCGGGAAATTCTGTCCGGAATGCGGCGCCGGAAAACCCGCCGGAAAACCCGTTTCTGAGGAAAAGACAACGGACGGGGAATAATCGGAAAAAGAAATAGAAGAACTGCGGAAAACGCCCGGGATTTCAGGCCGCAGACAGGCGACGAAGACAAACGCCTGATGTGTGACGGGATGACATGCAGGATGGACATATTTTCGGTATTTTCATACGGCGTGTTTTTCTGCCATTGCTTTTGTCTTTTTTTACACCCGTCAGTTTCTTCGTCAATTTCTCACTTTTATTTTCATCAACAATCAACAAAAAGAGAAGAGTTTTTACGTCGTGTATTTTTACGGACACCATTGAAGCTACAAATACAAAATATAATGCGTTGGACATAACAGCACCGACAAACAGATTCAATACGTATTGAACAGCCCACAGTTTAGTGACACAGAACAGAAACAGGCAATTTAGACATAAATTGCAGTAATCACCCGATAATTTTGCAGATGTTTTTATATATTGTGTCGACAATACTGTGGTGTGTATGGTACATATTGAGGGATTAATATGAAATTTGCCCTAATAATTCGGAGGCATGTATATAGAGGACAATATATGCCGTTGTGTTCTGTTTTCAGACACTTTCCCGTTAAATATCCGGCTCTGCTCGCGCAGACTCTTCTGATTGTGATGCTTCTTTCAGGAACGGCTTTATCGTTCATTTCTTCCGATGAGCCGATTCAATCAGATTTTCCGGTTTTCGGTGAACGGCGTGATTTTGACACCCGGATTGAGTCCTACATATGGCTTGACGTACTGTCCGATACCATGGAGGACCTTGAGCGGGATCGGGCGCTTGATGAATATTACCGGAAAAGTGATCCGATCGCAGCCTGCGGCGTTACGCCTGACGGCTTCATATTCGTTTTATTCGAATACGATGAAGTTTCCGGAGAGACGGTTTCAGAAATCTATGACATTATCGATAACTATGCCCGGTACAACGGTGTTGAAAATGTTCCGGCGGTATTCAGAAAAGGTCAGATCAGAGGCCATGAGGCATATATCAGGCCGCCGCCGTTTGTTACTGAATGTCATCCGCCGCAGGATCCGTCTTTCATTCAGAATATCCGTGAGTTCCTGTCGGTGTTCTGCAGCAGAGCAATCCGGTCATCCGGCATGACATGATGCCGGATTGTACCCTTTTTTCCTTTCCTGATTTCTTTTTATTTTCTTTTTTCCCGTGTTTGATGATCCTTCTGTGAAGATCGGCTTCGATGTGAAGAAAAATGAATAAATATAATGAATTTCTACTTCGCTTTTTCCTTAGATTTTAATGTCATGTGAAAAGATCATTAAAATGACATTGAGATTCAGCGATACAGGATACTGAAAACATTCATCAATATTTCAGACGGTGATCAAATATGATTAACGAAAGACCGGAATCCATGGAAAGAATCAAGACGCCGGAACAGGCTCAGAAGTTCATTTCTGAGCAGATCGAGGCGCTCAGGAAGCAGATCGGGGATAAAAAAGTCCTTCTCGCCCTTTCCGGCGGCATCGACTCCTCTGTTGTTGCGACGCTTCTGATCAGAGCCGTCGGTCAGCAGCTCGTCTGCGTTCACGTCAACCACGGTCTGATGCGCAAAGGCGAAAGCGAACAGGTCATCGAGGTTTTCCGCAATCAGATGGAAGCGAACCTTATCTATATCGATGCAACTGACCGCTTCCTGGACAAACTTGCAGGCGTTACGGATCCGGAGACCAAGAGAAAGATCATCGGCGGCGAATTCATTGAAGTATTCAGTGAAGAGGCCAAAAAGCTTGAAGGCATTTCTTTCCTGGCTCAGGGAACCATCTATCCGGATATCCTGGAAAGCAACGGCGTCAAAGCTCACCACAACGTCGGCGGTCTGCCGGAAGATGTGAAATTCGAGCTCGTCGAGCCGGTCCGTCTGCTCTTCAAAGATGAAGTCCGCGTCGTCGGAAAAGAACTCGGTCTCCCGGAATCCATGGTTCAGAGACAGCCGTTCCCGGGACCGGGACTCGGTGTCCGCTGCCTCGGCGCCATCACCCGCGACCGCCTCGCCGCTCTTCGCGAAGCAGATGCGATCCTCAGGGAGGAATTCGACAAAGCCGGTCTGACGAAGCAGGTCTGGCAGTTCTTCACGATCGTGCCGGATTTCCGTTCCACGGGTGTCCGCGACGGCAAGCGCATCTTTGACTGGCCGGTCATCATCCGCGCCGTCAACACCGTCGATGCCATGACTGCGACCGTTCCTGAGATCGACTGGGCTGTCCTCAAAAAGATCACCGACAGGATCCTCACGGAAGTCCCCGGCGTCTGCCGCGTCCTTTATGACCTCAGCCCGAAAGGCCCGGCGACGATCGAGTGGGAATGAACGGACCGGAAAACAAAAAAGATATGAAAAAATCCGGCCGGATGAAAAATTTCTCAGAAGCCCTCTGATGCAGAAAGCATCAGAGGGCTTTTTTTTATTGACCGGAAGTGCGGCCGCTCAGCCGGACACCGGTCAGTCGGGTACCGGTCAGTCAGGCACTGATCAGTCGGGTACCGGTCAGTCAGGCACTGATCAGCCGGACACCGGTCAGTCAGGCACTGATCGGCCGGACACCGGTCAGTCGGTCATTGATCCCGGACACAGAGTCAGACATCACACATTTTTATTTCTCATCAGTCCGACCGATCTTTCGAGTTCTTCTTTGGCGTGACGGTGGACATGAAGGCTGCCTGTCATGTAATGCATATGTTCGTGGGAGTGTTCGATCTCGTGCGTATGCGTGGTGCCGTCGTGGTGATGTGTCAGCGTGTGACGGTGCATGTGCTCATGGCTGTGTGCGAGCGTGTCGGTCACGACGAGGGCGGTTCCGGCGGTCATGATGATGAATGCCGCCAGGTACATGCCGGAGAGAGGCTCTTTCAGCAGGACGAACGAGAGAAAGGCACCGATGAACGGGGCGACGGCATAACAGGCGCTTGTTTTGGCCGCGCCGAGCGTGTTCTGGGACCGGACGTACAGGAAGATGCTCAGGCCGTAGGCGACGAAACCGAGCAGGAGCGCGGACAGAACGTAAGAGAGGCCCGGCATTGTCTCGGCTTTGATGAAGGCGATGATGAGAGACCCCAGGCCTGAAAAGATGCCTTTCAGGATGACGATCTCATATGTGCTTTTGGATGAGATCATCCTCGTGCAGTTGTTTTCAAAACCCCAGCAGACGGTCGCCAGAAGAACGAAAAGAGAGCCGTAGGAAAAGCTGAGGCTTTCTGTTCCTTCGAAGGAGAGGAGGATGCTCGAGATCGTGATCAGGGCGATCGCGCCCCACAGGCGTCCGGAAACGGTCTCTCTGAAGACCAGAAGAGCGATCACGGTGGTAGCGACGATCTCGAAATTCCCGAGGAGGGAAGCATCGGATGACGAACCGTAACTGATACCGGTCATGAGAAAGACGGGCGCCGCGATATCGAGGACGATCATGCCGATCACGAAAGGCAGATCGCTCTTCGTCAGTTTTTCAGATTTCTTTTTCCCGCCGGCGAGTGATATGATGCCTATGCCGATCCCGGCGCCCAGATAAAGGAGCGCGGCCATCGTCGTCGGTCCGACGTGTTCCAGGAGAATCTTGGACAAAGGCACGTTCACGGCATAAAAAACAGCTGCAAGCAGGGCGAAAATGATCGCCTGTATCTTTCTGTCGGTCATATGTTCAGTTCAGCCTCGGTGTATGATGGATATGATGGTAGATGATATGCCGGATACGGCAGAGATTTTTCCGGATCTTCCGGACAGCCCGGAAAACGGATCAGGACAGATCACGGCATTCGTGTTTTTTCAGGTGATCCTGATGCCGGAAAATCTGATGCGCATCTGACGGTCTTTCAGAAACTGCGTGAGACAAGTAAAACTGAATATAGATAAATGTTTTTGACGGATTACGGAGAGATCATTAAAACAAAAATCATTAAAACAAAAATCATTAAACAAAAATCATTAAACAAAAATCATTAAAACAAAAAGATCATTAAATCAGAAGGATGACTGAAACGGTCAGGTGCATCCGCCGGAAAGATCGTCTGTGATCAGGATCGGCAGGCCGTACGGATCATTATCGTTCACATATCTGAATGAAGCAGAATCAAAGAGGACAGGTTTTTATGACATTCAATTTTTCAAAAGGCGCGTCATTCGATCTTCACAAAGTCGACAATGACGACATAAGCAAAAATGCAGCAGCCCTTCTCGTTGACGGTGAGAAGGTGATCGGTGTTTACAAGACCGTCAGAGACCAGATCGTTTTTACGACCAAGAGGATCATCGCCGTCGATATCCAGGGACTGACCGGAAAGCAGCAGGAACTCGCGACGCTGCCGTATGCGAACATCCAGTATTTCACGATCAAGACCGCAGGGCCGGTGGAGCTTCTTCAGGACACATATCTGACGATCTATTTTGCAAACGGCATGACGGCCGATTTCGAATTCAGAGGCAGGTGCGATATCCTCGAGATCGGCAGGAACATCAGCCGCTACGCACTCGACTGATAACGGAAAACTGCCGGTCGGCATCAGACGGGCCGGATCCCATCATCTCAGGTCTGTCGGGCGCGGCGGGCGATATATAAATGTTTGCAGAAAAATGATGATGAAAGAAAAAGACCGGCCCGTTGACAGACGACGACTGCATCATCATTTTTAATGGGTATGACCATCTGCGGCCATCTGCAAAAAGTAATATATCAGAAAATCTGACTTTTATATATCGTAAATACCGATCAAAGGAGAAACATATCATGATCAGTGTTGACAAGAACAATCTCTTTAAACTGAAAAAAGCCAACGACGCCGTCATCGATCCCGCTGCCGCAGACCTCATCGCGGAAGACGAAGTGATCGTCGGAACATACAAGATGACCGGGGATTACGTTATCGGTGAAGGCGACAATGACGCTGCCAAAGTCGTCCGCGATTATATCGTCTTTACGAACAGAAGATTCATTTCCGCGGCCATTCTCGGTCTGACGGGAAAGACGAAAGATATCTCATTCGTCTCTTACAGAAGCGCAGAAGCCGTTTCCTTTGAAACAACGGAAGACCTCGGCGTCGGCCTGACGCTCCTTGTCCGCTTCGACGGTCTCGGACTCGTGAAATTCCAGTTCGAAAAAGCAGAAGACGTCATTCTGATCGGAAAGGCGATCGGAAGCTTCTGAGTTTCAGGATTCCTGTTCAGACAGGGATCAGGATAAAAAAGAGCCTCATCCGTTTTCGGGTGAGGCTTTTTTTTCATTTTTTGTTTGCGTTTTTTGTTGTCATTTTTGTGTTCGTTTTTTGTTTTGATTTTTGTTTTTGTTTTTTG
>JAGAEB010000045.1 GCA_017613335.1 Methanosarcinaceae archaeon | reverse complement strand
TTTCCTGATTGTGTTTTCCTGATTGTGTTTTCCTGATTGTGTTTTCCTGATTGTGTTTTTCCCGGATGTTCTTCTTTTCTGTTGTTCCGTTTTCCCGTTATTTTGTTTTATGACGGGTCTGTTTTAAATACGATGAACCACTAGACAGTTTGTTTCATTTCGGGATCCGTCCCGTTGGAATGTGGCTGAAAGACAGCTGAACCGTGAAACAAAAATCAAAAGGTGAAACATTTTGTCTAAATCTTTTTACGGCTACATCAGAGATGCCTGGAAAAAACCCGAGGAAACTTATGTCGACGAACTCAGATGGGAACGTCTTCAGGTCTGGAGAAAAACCGGTTCTGTGACCAGGATCGAACGCCCGACCAGGATCGACAGAGCAAGAAGCCTCGGCTACAAAGCCAAACAGGGCATCGTCGTCGCCCGTGTCAAAGTCAGAAGAGGCGGTCTGAGAGCATCCAGATATGTCCGCGGAAGACGTACGCACAACATGGGCGTCAACAAAAAGACGGCCGGCAAGAGCATTCAGAGAATCGCTGAAGAGCGTGCAGCACGCCGCTACCCGAACCTCGTCGTCCTCAACTCTTACTGGGTCGGCGAAGACGGCAAACTCAAATGGTACGAAGTCATTCTCGTTGATCCGGAACACCCGGTCATCAGAAGCGACAGGAACCTCAACTGGGTCTGCAGCGGTACCCACCGCGGAAGAGCCCAGCGCGGTCTGACCAGCGCCGGTAAGAAAGGCAGAGGCCTGCGCGTCCGCGGCACAGGTTCCGAGAAGAACAGACCGAGTCTGCGTTCACACCACTACCAGGGAAAGTGAAGGGTCATTGATCCACTATATCAGTTTCCGGGTGCTGACGCACGCCACGGAAAACAAATCCAGAGTCCTTCAGGCTCTGGATTTTTTTTTAATTCCATGCCTCCGTCACCCGGAAGATAAGGATAAACTCGTTCAGACCGTGACCGCAGACGGCCATTTCGGCAATCCCGTATCGATCACGACGGCCGAGGTCACCAAAAAGAACGAATGTATGAAATTTGTCGAATTTTTCAATCAGAACATCAGCGAAGAAGACCGTGATCTTCTCCGCAGTCAGATGACTGAGCGTCTGGATGATGACCTGAATTTTTATATGAGATTCGACAAACAGGCGGCATATGCCGGAAAACTGAAATTTACGGAATCTCAGGATGCCGTTTTTGTCCGCGTGAAGATTGAAACGTATCCCCGTTCATGGGAAAAAGCCGGCGCTGTTGTGGAGGAATTATTTGGCTGAGATGAACCGCCCGTCCGTCCGGAACACTCCGGATGACCGGAAATGTCTGTCCGGTCGGAACGATATACCGTTTTCGCATTTTGACGCTTTCTCCGGAAATCTTCCGGACGGCAGCTCCTTCTCAGAAACGGCTTCCCTGCTCAGAAAATTCGGGTACTCCGATCTTCTGATCATCTCTCAGGATACTGCCCGTCTGAAAGAAAAGATCCGGGCGATCGTTTCAGAAGGCGTTCCTTTATCCTTCAGGACATGCGCCGAGATCCGCGTCCCCGATGCCGGAAAACTGATCGGGAAAGTCTCTTCCGCCAGGAATAATGCGGATTTTGTCCTCGTCCGGTCATCTGATGAAAAAGTCATGAGGGCCGCCGTCGACTCACCGAAAGTCGATATCCTGATCCCTTATGAAAACGGCCGGACCGGCATGATCAATCAGATCGTCGCCAAAGCCGCCGCCGACAACGACGTCGCGTTCGCTTTCGAGATCTCGCCGCTCATCAACAGCCGCGGATACCGCCGCGCCAGATACATTGCCGGCATTTCCGAAATGGTGCCGATCCTCCGGAAATATAACGTTCCGATCCTGCTGATCTCCGGCGCCGGAAACTTTTACGATTTCCGCGACGCTTTCGTCCGGGAAGCGATCGGTCAGCTCTTTACGCTCACACCGGAAGAATGCCGCAAAGCCTGTTCTGACAATTATCTGAAAATGATCCGGCTCGCCGATATGAAAAAAGAAGGCCGCTATCTCGGAAACGGCATCGAGATCACAGAACCTGAAACGACAGTACCCGGAACAGAAACGCCCGGCTCATCAGGATTATCCGGAAAGCAGATGACTGAAACATCTGAACCGTCATCCGGGACCGATCCGGACGCGGAGGAATGAATATGGAACCGCTTTTACCTGTTCTGAGAACAAGAAGGCGCTATATCGCTGTCGAAGTCATCAGCGATGAGCCCGTTGACCGCGATTCTCTGATCAGCGCCGTTTTTTCATCAGCCTGCTCGATCCTCGGAGATGCCGGCGCAGCGCATTCCGGCCTGATGGTCCTGGGATTTGAAAACGGATGCGGATTCATCCGCTGCCGCCACACGGCCGTCCCGGAAGTCCTGGCCGCTGTCGGTCTTGTCTCCGAGATCAATAAAAAACGCGCGATCATCCATGTCAAAGGCGTTTCCGGAACGATCAAAGGCGCCCGCAATAAGGCGATCGCCGCAGACCGCGCCTGTGAAGGATCCGTACAGAATGACTGCTGACATCAGCTGTCTGCCTGTCGCCGGGAAAACGCAGTGATCTGAGATCCGACAGTTCTGATATCTGACATCCGACAGATCTGAGAGCGTACGGCCGCTTCCTTTTCTCCCGTGCGCCGGAGCAGACACCGGCGCCGGACAAGAATATTTATAGAATACGTCTGTGAAACACAAACGCCGGAAACCGAAGGATCGGAAACGATCAAAACGATCAAAACGATCAAAAAAATCAACGCAATCAACGCCATAAGCAGCAAAAAAAGGTGATTTAATATGCAGCAGATGCAGCCCCAAATGTATGACCACGGGACGCTTTTCAGCCCGGACGGAAGACTTTATCAGGTTGAATATGCCCGTGAAGCCGTTAAAAGAGGAACAACAGCCGTCGGTATCAAATCCGGGGAAGGTGTCGTCCTCCTGGTCGATAAAAGGATCACGAGCCGTCTGATCGAAGCGGACTCCATTGAGAAGATCTTCCAGATCGATGATCACATCGGCGCCGCCACATCCGGTCTTGTCGCCGATGCCCGCGCTCTCATCGACAGAGCGCGCGTTGAAGCCCAGCTCAACCATGTTTCTTATGACGAACCGATCGGCGTTGAAGTCCTTTCCAAAAAGATCTGCGATCACAAACAGACGCTGACCCAATACGGCGGCTCAAGACCTTACGGTACATCTCTCCTGATCGCAGGCATTGACGATGACCGCGTCCGTCTCTTTGAAACGGATCCGAGCGGCGCGCTCCTTGAATACCGCGCAACAGCCATCGGCGCCGGAAGACCTGCCGTTATCGAAGTTTTCGAATCCGAATACAAACAGGACATGACGCAGGATGAGGCAATCCTTCTCGGTATGGATGCGCTTTACAAAGCCGCAGAAGGCAAATTCAATCCGGAAACACTTGAAGCAGGCGTGATCACGCTCGACAACAGACGTTTCAGAAAACTGACGCCGGAAGAAGTCCGGAAATATGCTGAAACGGTCCTTGAGAAACACACCAAAAAAGAAGAATCCGGAAAAGCGGCCGGCGATGACGCATCTGAAAACGGCGCAGAAAATGAAAACGGTCAATGAGCCGTTTTGCCTGCATTTCAATGATCTTCCGGGGATCCGGTCACAGATCCCCGGAACATATTTTTATAGTTCTGTTCTTTGAATAGCTTCATATCCGTTTTCATCCGGTTCATGTCTTCATGCCGGTTCATGTCCCATGCAGTTCATGTTTTCATGTCAGTTCATGTCCCATGCAGTTCATGTCTTCATGTCAGTTCATGTCCCATGTCAGTCATGTCTTCATATCTTTTCAATCCCGATATCCTTTAAATTAATGTGAAATAAAGACGGAGTTCTTATGAATGGTTTCATTGGATAATGCCGTTATCGCCAAAATGAAAAAAGCCGGTAAAGAATTTGAAATCCTGGTCGACCCTGATCTGGCTCTTGCTTTCCGTCAGGGCAGCATCACGGATGTTTCCAAAATTCTTGCAGTCGAAAACATTTTTGAAAATGCAGGCGCCGGCGACAAATCTTCTGATCTTGATCTGAAAGCCGCTTTCCACACGGACGATGTTCTCACGATCGCCGCCGATATCCTGAAAAACGGTGAGATCCATCTCACAAAAGAACAGCGTAAACATCTCACCGAAGAAAAGAGAAAAGCCGTTGTCGCTTTTATCGCGCAGAATGCCGTCAACCCGCAGACGATGACGCCGCACCCGCCGCAGCGCATCGAACTGGCCATGGAAGAAGCCAAAGTGAACATCGATCTCATGAAAAACGTCGACGAACTCGTCACGATCACGATGAAAGCCATCAGGCCGCTCATTCCGATCCGCTTCGAGGAAGTCAGTGTCGCCGTCAAAGTGCCGGCGCTCTATGCGCCTAAAGCCTACGGCACGATCTCGACATACGGAAAACTGCTCAAAAACGAATGGCAGAACGACGGCTCCTGGATCGCCGTCATCCGGATTCCTGCCGGCATGCAGAATGACCTTTATGATCTTCTCAACCACCTGACAAAAGGCGAAGCCGAAACACGCCTTCTCAAAGACAGCTGACAGCCGGAAAGACGCCGGCTAACGATACGGATCCGCTCCCGGATCCTGAAAACCGGTTATCGTCCGGATTCCTGAAATCTGTTATCGCCCGGATTCCTGAAATCTGTTATCGCCCGGATCCCGGAAACCGTTCATGTCCGGATCCGGGAGACAGATCTCCCGTCCGGGAAAACCGTTCCGGTCTTCCGGCAGATCATTTCCGGCGTCATGTACTGTTTTATGCCGGATCGTCCGGTTTCCCGGGCACCTGCCGGAACCGGCAGGATTCAATACCTTTTTTAATCATAAATCCTTTGAATCATGGATTTAATATACGACAGTAATGGCTGTCTGCATCCGGTGATTTCTTCAGATCCGTCTGATATCTTCCTGATCTGTCTGATTTTCTTCAGATCTGTCTGATTTCTTCAGATCCGCCTGATATCTTTCGATCTGCCTGACAGATATTTTTCAGGATCGTCTGTATCTTTCAGAATGTCAGAGACACGGTCCTGTTTTTCCGGATGCGGCCGAACTGTCACACAGAGGATCACGAATGGATAAACGCATCGTTATACCGGGTGAATGGCTCAGCAATGATCCGTCTCTTTCCGGAAAGGGTACTTACGTCAAAGCCGGAAATGTCTACGCATCCCTGTGCGGTCTTCTCGTTGAAAAGTCCCGTCTGTCCGTTATTCCGTTTGCCGGCCCTTACATGCCTGCCGTTGACGATCTTGTGATCGGATATGTGACGACCGTCACGCCGTCCAACTGGATCTTCGATATCGGATGTCCCTATGAAGCGCTTCTGCATGTTTCTGAATACCCGCTTCGCGTGCCGTCCGAAGAAATGTCTCAGCACTTCGATGTCGGCGATGCCGTTATTCTCCGCGTCAGAGACGTCAATGAAGAAATGAAGATCGAGCTGACCTACAAAGACCCGTCCTGCAGAAAACTGAACAGCGGCGTGATCATCGACATCCCTGTATCAAAAATATCCCGCGTCATCGGCCGTTCCGGTTCCATGATCTCCATGCTGAAATCAAAGACCGGATGCAGCATTTTCGTCGGATACAACGGGCGGATCGTCGCAGACGGCCGTTCCGAAGATATCCGCATCCTGACATCAGCCGTCAGACGCATTCAGGAAATGGCGCATCTCTCCGGTCTCACGGACCGGATCAGTCAATATATCGATGATCTTTATGCATCAGCTGAAAGCGCCGGCAAGACGGACATTTCCGCTGAAACGCCCGGCCTGCCGGAAAGAAAAGAAGGCACGGTTTCCGGAACCGTTCCGGAATCACCGGATGATGTCCCTGAAACCGCTCAGGAACCCTCATCTGTTTCCGATATTCCGGAATCTTCATCTGTTTCCGATATTCCGGAATCTTCATCTGTTTCCGATATCCCTGAATCTTCATCTGTTTCCGATATCCCTGAATCTTCATCTGTTTCCGATATCCCTGAATCTGTATCTGTTTCCGCCGCTTCTGATGATCCTTCAGACGGGATCGTCCGGAATGCGCCTGAAAATCATGAAACGAACAATGACGACGGTTTTTCCGTTTCTCCGAAGGCAGAGGGCTCTTCGTACTGCTCCTGCTTCAAAGGCCTCTTTTTCTGAAAAGCGTCCTGCCGGAGGGGGTACAAAAAAGATCTTCCGGCGATCTGAAGAGGCAGAAAATCCGTTGTCTGAAATATATACGGACGATCGTGAAAGCAGACGATCCGGCATCCGGGCATATGATCATGTCCGGGGTCCGGTCGTCCTGAATGATCCGTCCGTCTCTACCCCGAATTATTTTCGGAGATCCTGATATGAGTTCATCACAGCAGAAAGTTGAATTTTTTGATGAAAACGGTCTTCGTACCGACGGCCGCAGGCCCGATGAGATCCGCCCGATGAAGATCAAAATCGGCGTTCTCTCCCGCGCTGACGGCTCGTGCTACCTTGAATGGGGCGCCAACAAGATCCTCGCTGCCGTTTACGGCCCGAGGGAAGCGCACCCGAGAAGGACCCAGCTTCCTGACAGAGCTGTCGTCCGCTACAGATACAACATGCAGTCCTTCTCCGTTGAAGAACGCGCCCGCCCGGGACCGAGCCGCCGCAGCAGCGAGATCTCAAAGGTCAGCCGCGAGGCGTTCGAACCTGTCATTTTCACGGAAGCCTATCCGAAAGCTGCGATCGATATCTATGTCGAAGTCCTCCAGGCAGATGCCGGAACACGCACGGCAGCCATCAATGCAGCATCCCTTGCACTCGTTGACGCCGGCATTCCGATGAGAAGCATCATATCCGCCTGCGCTGTCGGAAAAGTCGACGGTCAGCTTGTTCTCGACCTCAACAAGCCGGAAGACAACTACGGCGATGCCGACCTTCCGATCGCTATGACCGAAGACGGCGGGATCACGCTCATGCAGATGGACGGCGACCTTTCTCCTGAAGAGTTCACAAAAGCCCTTGATATGGTCACCGAAGGCTGCCGCCAGGTTCTGGCCATCCAGAAACAGGCACTGGCCGAAAAGTTCGGCTCTTTCGGAAAACCCGAATATGCAACGCTCCGGGCAGAAAAAATCTCTCAGGATGAACCGGAAGACGACATCGATGATGATGCAGCCGCAGACGACGAAATCCGTGAGGATGTGGCCGGAGACATTGAAATCCGTGAAGACATGTCCGCAGACGTTGAAATCCGTGAAGACATGTCCGCAGACGACGAAATCCGTGACGGCATGGCCGGAGACGATGAAATCCGTGAAGATGCGGCCGGAGACGATGAAATCCGTGAAGACATGGCCGCAGACGATGCTGACGGCGTGATCGACGACGATGTCGAATTTACTGTCATCTCCGAAGGATCCGGCAGCGATGACGAAGACGGTTATGACTTCGATGCAGACAGCGAGGTGGCATAATGAGCAACAATATTCTTTCCGTTCTGAAAAAGGATCATATCCGGAGAATGATGCTTGAAGGCCGTCGCGGTGACGGTCGCGGTTTCGAAGAAATGAGACCGATCGAGATCAGGACCCGCGTCATCGATAAGGCGGAAGGCTCCGCTTATGTGAAATACGGCGAAACGAAAGTCATCGTCGGCATCAAACTCCAGAAAGGCGAGCCTTTCGGCGATTCCCCGGGAGAAGGCGTCATCATGACCGGCATGGAGCTGAACCCCATCGCATCACCCGAATTCGAACCGGGACCGCCGAAAGAAGATGCCATCGAGATGGCCCGCATCGTTGACAGAGGCATCCGTGAATCCCACGCCATCGACCTCGAAAAGCTCTGCATCAAACACGGAGAAGCCGTCTGGATCGTTTTCATCGACATCAGCGTCCTCAACGATGACGGAAACATCGTCGACGCGTCCGCGCTGGCCGCGCTGGCCGCATTAAAGACGACGACCGTTCCGGCAGACGAAGAAAACGGATTTGCTTCCTGCCCGCTTCCTGTCAGAGAACTCCCTGTCAGTGTTACAGTGGCCTCCCTCTGCGGCGAGCTGATCATTGATCCGTCTCTGGACGAAGAAGCCGTCTGCGACACAAAACTGACTGTCATCACGAACAGTCTCGGCGCTCTTTCAGGTATGCAGAAGAGCGGTTCAGGTCCGCTCCCGGTCGAAACGGTCCGCCGCATGGTCGACATGGCCCGCGACAGAGCCCGCGTCATGAGAACGGAATTCCTGAATGACATCTGATACGGAGATACATTTCCGGAAATCTTATGCCGGGATCTGCCGACATCGTTTTCGGCCCGACCCGGAAATTCCGGAAATCTCCGGATTATCTGAAAAGAGAAAAATATTTAAGTAATATCTCTCTACAATGACGAATCTGAACGAGGGACTGCCGTGTGCAGCATGCTGTCCTGTGAAGACAGCAGGTATCAAAAACGAATACGGCAACGGGGATCGGCGGATCCGGGACGGCCCGAAGCGTCCGGAACTGCCTGCCGCGCCGCACATTCCTTTCCTGATTCCCTTTATTGATTCATTATCATCAAATGCCCGGGGCATGGCTTCTCAGAATACGGCCATGCCGGCACGATACTGTTGTCGTCCGGCGCATATTTACGACTCATCACTCTGGTGAAATATTATGGCAGTTAAAAGAAACGCACGCAAAGGAAAAGTTTCCAGATCCGCCGGCAGATTCGGCGTAAGATACGGCAGAAAAGACAGAAAACTTGTTGCAGACCTCGAAGTCCGCACCAAAGCGCCGCACACATGCGCCAAATGTGACCAGCCGACCGTCAGAAGAATCGGTACCGGTATCTGGGAATGCAGAAAATGCGGCTACAAATTTGCAGGCGGCACTTTCCTCCCGCAGACCAGCGTCGGCCAGGCCTTCCGCAACAACATGAAGACCGCCCTCCAGGACAGCTCCAACAAGTACCACTACGACTTCCTCGACGAAGAAGAAGAAGTGGCTGAAGAGTAAATCCGATGCATTTCCTGTTCCGTTGTCAATGCAGGATCCTGATCTTTCCGGATCCTGTTTTGACGATCAGTCCGCAGCATTGCGGAACGCATTTCTGCAGCTGATGTGTCCTGCACTGTCTGCGGCTCATCTTCTCCGTTTTTCCGGATCCGCCCGGATCGTCCGTCTTTTCAGCTTTTTTAAATATATCCGGATCAGCCGGCCCCCGATCTGACCGGCAAAGGAGGATCATTATGTCTTACCACTGCACCCACTGCAAAAAAGAAATCGATATCGATTACGAGAGTTCCGGTGTCCGTTGCCCGCACTGCGGAAACCGCATTCTGGTCAAAAACCGCCCGGTGACAACCAAAAGAATCAAGGCTGAGTAAAATCCATGTTGATCACATCTTCCCGCAAGCCTTCCGACAGCACAAGGATCCTCTGCAAAAAACTGGCCGTCTTTTTCGACTGTCACTACATGACGCGCGGCAAAATGAGTCTTTCAGAAGTCCTTGAAGAAGGCCGGGAAAACATCATCCTTCTCGTCGGGGAATTCCACGGAAACCCCGGCAGTCTTTCATTTTACGGGACAGACGGTTCCCTTTATCTGTCTCTCCATATATCGCAGACGAGTCCGTCCCCCCTCGGCACCGACGAGCTGAAAAAAGGGCAGATAGGACTTTCTCTTTCTGAAAATGAAACATCCGGCGATGCGGAAAGACTGTACCGTGTCATTGCCGACACAGTTTTTGAAGGATTCATTCCGGATACCGCCGGATGCGGCCGTCTCCTGACGGTTTCATCCGACGCCCTCAGTTTTTCCGTCAGAGGGACCGTTTTCCTGAAACTCTATATCAAAGGCATGAAAATATACGGCACACAGGAAAACGATGCCGGGCAGCCTACCGCTGAATGATCAGCCGGAATGACCGGCAGAATGACCGGCAGAATGACCGGACAGATCAGGTGATTTCCATGAAAGTAACAGCATCGTACAGGTTTGAGACGCCGGATGCCGCAAAAATTTACGCCTGTCTCCTGCCGGAATCCGAAGATCCGGTTTCCGACAGATCCGTCATCCGTCTTTTTCCGGTTCCGCCGGACGGCTCTTCCGAAAGCGCCGCAGGGATGCCCGATACGCTTGTCCTTGAAATCGAAAGCTGCGACATCACTTCCATGCGTTCCGCAACAAACACATGGCTCCGTCTGATCATGACCGGTTCTGATGTTGCTTCCTGTATACGGAAACGATCCCGGCCGGCCCCACCGGGCTGTCATGTATCCGTATTCCTTTTGTTTTTACCGCCTTTTCCGCCGTCTTCTTTTTTCTTTTTCTCCTTCTGCTCCTTTTTTGCTCTCTTTTTTCTGCTCTTTTTTTCTGTTCCTTTTTTTCTGCTCTGTTTTTTTCCGTTCCTTTTTTTTCTTCTCAGTTTTTTTCTGCTCCTTTTTTCCGTACAGCCCGTGTTTTCGCTTTCCTCTGCTGTTCCTTTTTTCTTTTCCGTTCCTGTTTCTGTTTTTCTGAACTTTTCTTGAAAACTATAAATAAAATCAGCGTTAAACTAAGTCTATATGTCTCTGATCGATTCATTACCCGAAGGACTCCGGTCCGTTGCAGCAAATCCGGTCTACCTCGCTGTGATCGGTATTGTTGCCTTTATTTTTCTGTTCGTCATCGTTTTCGTTGTCGCTCTGCTGGCGGGCAAAAGAAAAGCCTCTTCTGAAGCCCGCAGGAGCCGCAGCGAAAAAGACGTCGTTCTTGATCCGAAAGATTTTCCGGATGCCGATTTCAGCCGCGAAGGAGCCGGCACGGGTGCAAATGAGAACCCTGCAGGCTCAGCACCCTCATCCGCCGCTCCCGCTTATGCAGCCGGATCAGCAGGATCTGCCGGATATTCTCAGGCGCCCCGCTCCCGTCCGCAGAGATTTGTCGACGATGGGGAACCTGTCTATATGTCGAACCGGAAAGACCCGGGATCAGAACCCCAAACAGGTTATGCGGCGCCGGTACAGCCTGCCTCTCCTGCCTACGGCGCCCCCGCACACAGCGCTCCGTACGGCGCGCCTGCATACAGCGATCCTTCATACGGCGCTCCTTCCTATTCTGAGCCGCCGGCCTCTGCACCTTCCTATCAGGGATCTCAGTCTCCTGTTTATTCCGGATCTCAGTCTCCTGCTTATTCCGGGTCTCAGTCTCCTGCTTATTCCGAGCCTGCACCCTCGTCATACGGCCGGGATTCTTTATCCGGCGCAGCAGTCATGGCCGGCGCGGCTGCCGGAGCTGCAGTTGCTTCCGGAAATTCCGATGAATCTGCCGGTCAGGCCGATGACGGCCGGAATTCCGCTTACAGACAGATGCCTCCCGGCGATGATCCTTTCATGCGCCCGTCTCCCGCTCAGGCCGGCGCCGCCGACGAGGGCGTCGAGATCCTCGGCGAAAGACATGACACATTCCGGCGGGCCGAAAGACCTTCCCGCAGATCTTCCGGCGCGGAAATGTTCTTCATTGACAGGAACGCAAAACAGAAACCTGCAGCAGAAGAAAATAAGCCGGATTTCAGCAGCGGACAGTCCGGCGGCCTTTATATCAAACCGAGCGAACCTGCCGAAGATCCGTTTGCGGATGCCTGTCCGGAAAACCCTGCAGGATACGGCAGCGCAGAAGCACCGTCCGGCGAAAACCGTATGGCATTCGGCGCCGCTGCGCCCGCAGATGCCGGATTCAGCGCCGCACCGGCGTCCGGATCCGTCCCGGAAGCCGGAGAAGCGTCCGAAGAATACGGCAGCAGATACGAAGATTTCATCCCGGCAGCAGCCGCTCCGGAACAGGAAAAGGATGATCAGCTTCAGTATGCTTCCGTCTATGAACAGCCGCCGGCATCCGCTCCCCCGCAGCCGCA
>JAGAEB010000044.1 GCA_017613335.1 Methanosarcinaceae archaeon | reverse complement strand
CGGAGACTGGTGAAGACTGGTGAAGACTGAGAGACTGACGGAGACTGGTGAAGACTGGTGAAGACTGGTGAAGACTGAGAGACTGATGAAGACTGACGGAGACTGGTGGAGACTGACGACGGCTCACCGGTCAATAAAAAAGATCCGGATCCGGCGCGGATCGCTGCCGGATACGGATCTGAAATTTTTCTTCGGGTTTCTGAAACCTGAAGATCCTCTGTCCTGCAGATGTGATGATCCTGACGGATCTCAGGTGACGATCTTGTCGAGGTTTTCCGTTTCGATGGCGCGTCTGACTTCCATGGCGACGCGGCGTCCGGTGCTCATGGGTTTTCTCCAGAGCGTGTTGCCGTACGGGTGGCCGACGGACATATGAACATTCGTGCCGCCGCCGACACGGGGCGCGACGTCATAGATATAGAAATTGAGATCTTTGTCGACGCATGTCTGGAGGCAGAACGGACCGATGATGCCCGGACCGTAGTGTTCCTGACTGGCTTTGACGAATTTTTCGCCCATTTCAAACACTTTTTCGAGGAGAGATTCACGCAGTGTGGCGGAGTTGTGACCGCAGACGGTCATTTCCGGAACGAACTGCGCTTCGTTGAGTGAGAGCTGCTGGGCGGCGGTCAGTCTTGTGTGGCCGTCGAGACTTGTTTCAAAGCGCCAGTCGATGCCGAGGAGTTCGAGCGGTGACATGCTGCCGCAGGCAGCTTCGACCGGAGACCAGAACATATCGAAGTTGAAGACCGGGCCGATGATGTATCTTTCGATGCGGGCAGAAGCAAGGCCGTCTTCGGTGATGACGCCCTGTTTCAGGAGCGTCTGCGATTTTTCGGTGTATTCTTTGTAGCTGGAAGCGGTGAAGAAACCTCTTTCAAGCGTCTTGACGGCGTGCGGCAGTTTGACGATGACGAGTTCATTGATGTCTTTGGGGTCTTCGATCTTTTCCGGGAACGGCAGTCCTGCTTTTTCAAGGATCCAGTAGTAGCTCTGCGCTTCGGAACGCTCTTCGCTCCGGAGCATGCTGCGGGTACCGACAAGCGGGATCCTGAAATCGTTTTCGATGTCGTCGATGCTGCAGTAGGATGTAAAAGATCTGTTCGGAACCATGAGGACGCTGTCGTCAAGGAGTTTCTGCTGTTCCTCAGGTCTTAAGATCTCGTCGAATTTCTGATAGATCCTGGCGTCGTCGACAATGCCGCGGAGAAGATTTCCGGAAGCATCGCGCTGCGCTCTGAAGTACTGAGAATAGGTCTTCTCGCGGCCTGCTCTGCAGAAAGCAACTGTCCTGAAACCTTCTTCTGCTGCGCCGTCACAGATATCAAGGCCGGAATGGGAAGCGATCGTTCCGATCTTGATCTTACCCGGTTCGGTATAATATTTGTCGAGCGTTTCTTTGATTTCACTTCTGCTGATCATGATATCACCGGATGTGGATGTAAGGGAGACGTAGAGATCATAAGATCATACATAATAAGATAAAAATTGAAAAGGAAGGATCCTTAAAAATCTGTAAAGATTCCGTCATACTGAAAACGCCTGTTCAGGATCCTTCAGCACTCTTCGGTATTCAGTAAATGAGCGTCCAGTCGAGTTTTCTGTCCTGAGCATCATAAAGGTAGACTTCCATGCTGCCCGTCTTGTCATTTTCATCGCCGAGCGGTTTTGCGCCGATGTAAAGGACATCTCCGACCTCAATATTGACGTCTCCCGGGACTTTTCCGAAGTAAACGCGTCCCTTGGAATAAGGCTCTTCGATCGTGACGCCTTTGTATCCCATTGTGCTGATGACGTTGATGACAACGCAGTCGAAGCGGTCATCCGGAAGAATTTCGCATGTATTTTTCATAAAGATCATTTCCTGGCGATCATATTTCGGTTTTATGTCTTTTCATCGTAAAGGCGTTGTTCTTAACAGCGTTCTTAACAGCGTTCTTAACAGCGTTCTTAACAGCGTTCTTAACGGCGTTCTTAACGGCGTTCTTAACAGCGTTCTTAACAGCTTCTGAATGAGCTGTTTAAAGGAAACTGTCTACATAAATGTGTTGTCCGTGACCGCCCGTTCCTGTCGGAAGAGGCTGTGACGGACCGCCTGCCGCCGTTTCGCGGCCGGCCCTCACAGAAGAATCCGGTTCATGCCTGTCAGAAGATTATGCCTGCAATGAATGAGATCAGAGCGACGAACATGGATATTTTCAGCAGGCGGGATGTTTTGGTGTAATCTTTTTTCACGAGGAGAAGATAAAGCGAATAAATGAGCATGAGAGCGGCGACGGAGATCACGATCAGATAGCCGTATCCGAAGTATCCGATCAGATAGGGCAGCGGACAGAGAATGCCGCCGATGATCATGAAAAAGGCAGCGAGGTATCCGCCGTTTTTTTCGCCGTATCTTATCGGGAAAGTAACGGCGCCGCAGGCTCTGTCGCCTTCCATGTCTTCGATATCTTTGACGATCTCGCGGGCGGCTGTGAGCAGGAACGACAGGAGGAAAAGCGGGATCATTGTCAGGAATCCTTCTGAACCGAAGAAGGCGCCGCCGAAGAGGAAAGTCGATCCTGTGAGATAAGCGACGGTCATGTTTCCCAGAAGGACCGTCTGTTTCAGTTTTCCGGCATAAAGGATCAGAAGCGTGATGTTGATGACGCCGATCACAAGCGCATAGATGTTGATCCACCAGCCGATAAGGACACCGATCACGAAACAGACGGTTGACAGAATGACTGCTTCGCGGGGCGTGACGCGGCCGGACGGAAGAGCCCTGTCCGGACGGTTGATCCTGTCGATCTCGATGTCATAGAAATCGTTCAGAACATTTCCGGCGCCGGTGACCAGGAAGACCATCAGGAGGATCGACAGGACAGCGACCAGGACCCGGCCTGTCGTCAGTGTTTCTTTTGTGCTGATATCCGGAAGGAGACCTGAAGCGATGATGACGGCAAGAAGCGCGGCAAATGATGCCATCAGACAGTTGTTCCGGCGCATCATTTCCAGGTAGACGGATATTTTGTTCAGAATGTTCATGAGGATCAGCTCATCCGGCGGCGGTTATCCGGATTATCCGGCCGGCGGGTTTTTCAGATTATCGGCGCCGGCGGCATTTTCAGATTATCGGCGCCGGCGGATGTTTTCAGATTATCGGCGCCGGCGGGTGTTTTCAGATTATCGGCGCCGGCGGGTGTTTTCAGATTATCGGCGCCGGCGGCGTTTTCAGATTAGCGGCGCCGACGGGTGTTTTCAGGTTATCGGTGCCGGCGGACGTTTTCAGATTATCGGCACCGGCAGGTGTTTTCAGATTATCGGCGCCGGCAGGCGTTTTCAGGTTAGCGTCGTCGGCAGATCATTCATTTCTGCGGGAGGACTTCGAGCATCCTGTCGAGCGCTTTTGCGG
>JAGAEB010000043.1 GCA_017613335.1 Methanosarcinaceae archaeon | reverse complement strand
CCTGCCGCAACATCTGCCGCAGAACCTGCCGCACAATCCGCTGCAACATTTGCCGCGGAACCTGCCGCAGAACCCGCCGCAGAACTTGCCGCAGAATCCGCATCGGAATCCGTCACAACGTCCGTCTCCGATTCCGTTTCCCGGATGATGACTGATTCCGCCGTGACAGCATCAGACATATCTTCTCCGCAGAGCGGTGTCACTGAATTCCTTCTTCAGATTTACGGATCGCCTCTTTTCTGGTTTGTCCTGGGCGCCGTCACTGTCATCGTAATCCTTCTCATCATCGATTTCATCAGAAGAAAAAAGAAGACGACACCCGCCTCCTCCGGGAACGACGCCTGCGACCCGGATGTCTCCCGGGAAAACGATCCTGCTGATCCTGCCGATTCTGTCGATCCTGCCGATCCGGCAGGTTCTTCCGGAAGCGATCTTTCAGATCCGGATGATACGCTTCACCGCAAAAACGGGACGGATCAGACTGTCGGGGAAGACAGCCTGAAACGACCGTCTGAAACGACCGCCAGTCCGGAAATCCGGCGCCGGGCCACCATTTCCGTCTGACGTTTCCGGATGAGAATCCTTTTTATAACTTGGCATATTCTCTGTCTCAGGAACAATTCCCGGTATTGCCGGTCGCTGTTCCTGTTATATCGATCCCGTTTTCTGTTATCATCGGGTACCGATTCCTGTTTATACTTGTCATCCGTATACTGAGTATATCGTTCATTCCTGTTCTTCGGCATGTAAAGTGGTTGATATGACTAAGATCGCTCTGAAAGTAGCTTATGACGGAACCCGTTTTTCCGGTTCTCAGATCCAGGTGCATGACCGTACCGTCGAAGGGGATATGCTCCGCGCTCTTGAGAAGCTCAGGATCGTCAAAGACGCCGGATCTGCAGATCTCTCTTCAGCCGGAAGGACAGACCGCGGTGTTCATTCCGTCGGCCAGATCATGACGTTTTATACGGATTCTCCGGAGATCGCTCTTCCGCGTGTGATCAATTCCGTTCTTCCTGAAGATATAAGAGTCTGGGCTTCTGCACCCGTTCCGAATGCTTTTGATCCCCGCCGCCATGCCGTCAGCCGCTGCTACCGGTATTATCTCGCGAAAAACAGTTATGACATCTCCCTGATGCGCGAAGCCGGAAATCTCTTCATCGGCGAGCACGATTTTACGAATTTTTCGAAAAGAGACCGGAAAAATCCGCAGAATACGATCAGAACCGTCCGGACGCTGAACATCCGCGTCACCGGCGAGATTATCCAGATCGACATCGATGCAAACGCTTTTCTCTGGAACATGGTCCGGAAGATCGTCCGCGCGCTGATGCTCGTCGGCGCAGGCAAACGCCCCGTCGAATGGGTGAGCCGGATGCTCGATCCCGAAAACTATGAAGAAGGACTCGAACCCGCACCGGCGCACGGTCTTGTTTTCATCAGCGTTTCATACGGCGCCAACGAACCCGAATGGGTGACAGACAATTACGCCGTTGAAAAGCTCACAGATTTTTACCGTGACAGGACGGAATATTACAGAGTCATGTCAACGATCACGCACATGTTTGCAACAGATATCGTCGCCTCGGAAAAAACAGAATCCGAAGACGATGATCAATGGTATCCGTTCAGACACTGAGCGTCAGACCGGACGGAAAACGAAGACACGTTATCCTGAAAAATGCAGCCGTGTTTTCTGAAAAATACAATCGTGTTTTCTGAGAAATACAGTCGTGTTTTCTGAAAATATATCCCTGTTTTTCCTGAAAATCCGGCCGGAAAGCCATGCTTCCGAATAAAAAAAAGATCCGTTCCGCACATCTTCCGCGCGGAACGGATCTTTTCGGGTTTATCCTGTTTTTATTTTTGCCGGCGTGTATGCCGGATTTTATTCTGCTGTTCCTTTTACGAGACCGTCACGGTCAGCGTGCTCGGTCCGCCTGAGAACGGAACAAGTTCTCCCTTTTCGGCGCCGCCGTTGTAAAGTTCAAGCTTGTACGTTCCTGCTTTGTTGAACTGGATGAACATATCGTAATTTCTCATCAGGTCACGGTCTTCAAAGAAGCCTTCGACGGAGTGGATCCTGAAAGTCGTTCTGTGGGTATCATCCATATTTCTTAAACGGATGACATCTCCTTCATTGATGCTGACTTCCGTTCTGGGGAAAGTGCGTCCTTTTTTCAGCTGCATGAACACGATCTGATTCTGATCGAACATGCCTGCCTGATTGGATGAGAAAACAAGGACAGGGAGCCTGTCGGATCCGCCGGACGACGTCTTTCCGGAACCGGAATCGATCTCCTCATCTTCATCGGATGAAGATGACGAAGAAGATGATGAGGATGATGACGACGAAGCTGATGATGACGGCGAGGGCGACGGTGAAGATGCGACGGCCTCAGCAGTGGGCGATGGTGCGGCGGTCTTTGATGAATCAGGCGTCGACGGTGACTCTTCGGCAGGCGATCCGGTCCCGGCATCACCGACAGTCACCTGTCTGTCCGTGTCCTTATCATCTCCGATGCCGAGGCAGCCGGAAAAAACAAGAACTGATGCGATCATGACAAAGATCAGCAGTCTTAAACGATCATTTTTCATGATTTTGTCTCCTTTGTTTTTATCTGATATTTGTGTTGCTGTAAAGGGCATCATTTAATAATAGTTTACGGATGACGCCGGCCGGGAAATGACCGCGCTTTTTCCGGAAATTCTGCCCGGATCCCGATAAAAAAAGGCTTTCAGAAATATTTCTGAAAGCCTTTTGTCAATTTCTGTGACCGGAATGTCTTTTCCGTTCCGCCGTCTTACTCGACGGTCACAGTCAGAACGCTCGGTGCGCTTCCGAACGGCGTCAGTGTTCCGCCGGCGGCGACAGTTGCATCAAAGGAGTAAAGCTCGAACTTGTAGGTTCCCGGTGCATTGAACATGACGTACATGTCGTAGTTCGGGTTGACCTGCATATCTTCGAAAGCTCCTTCCGGAGAGTGGATCAGGAATTTGGAGTTGAGTTTCGTGTCCGTGTTTCTGATGCGCAGACCGGATCCCACAGTTCTGTCAAGGGAGGACGGAGAGAACGTTCTGGTGTTGCTGACCGGGATATAGGCGATGTCTGCATTGGCGGGCGTGCCTGCGTTGTTGTCGGAAACGGTCAGAGCGCCTGCTGCCGGTGCGGCCGGCGTCGTCGGTGCAGCTGCCTGAGTCGTCGGCCGGGCTGCCTGGGTCGTCGGCTCAGCTGCCTGAGTCGTCGGCTCAGCAGAGGGCTGAGGAGAGGGGGTCGGTGTCGTATCGGTGTCGTTTCCGCCGAGGCATCCGGAGAAAGAAACAGCGGCGAAGAGGACAACTAACGACGCAATGATGATTGTCATTTTTTTCATAGAAATTCCTTCTTCATAATTCGGATATTTCTGAGAATTATCCGATGTTTAAAACGGATCTCATACTATATTAAAAAGTGTGTTCTGTTTTCCTTAATTCCATATTTGCAGATGAAAAAACTTGTTATATATCTTATTGTTTAATCCGGCAACATCGGATTCTTTCAGGATGTGATCTCACGGACAGTCTCGGTGTTATCCTTTATTCTCTTATGTTTTCCCTGTTCCTTTTGCCTGTTCTTGTCCTGTTGGTGCCCCGGCTCAGAAAGCCGTTTTATGTCTTTTCCGGAGGACGCGATTTTTCCCATACGATCAGCAGCATATTTTTCGGCTCCTGCTGTATGTGGGGTCCTTTTTTCCTGGTATGCTTCGCCGTCAGTCTGTTTCTTTGTATTTCCGGGCTTCCCGATCATGAATATCACCAACTGATCCTGACTGTTCTGTTCATGGCCGGATTGCTCCTTCCCGGGCTTTATGCTGCTTCCTTCAGAAATTTCATTATCATCAATGACAGGAAGAAAGACTGTTTTCTGCTGAGAGCGGTATATGCCGTTCCGGCGTTTTCACTGGCAACTGTTTTTACGGTCCTTCTCGTTTTCTGCCTTTGTCAGATCGTTATCGAACATTACACTGAATTCGGCATCAACGACAACGATATTGTCTACGGAAATGCTGCTTTTTCTTCGATCATTTCCGGTCTTATCGTGACTGCGTTTTTCAGGGTGTTCCTTCTCCCTTCATCAGAACCGCCCGAGCTTCAGAAAGATTTCCTCGATCATGATTTCTACGTTTATCTGCCGATCCCGTCCCTTCAGAACAAGGTAAGCCAACCCGATTCTCCGAAAAGAAACAGCATCCCCGACGATTCCGCCGGCATTCGTTCTGAGCTGAAAACAATCGAAAATAAAAGATCCGATATTCTCTCATCTGCCTGGGGCGAACATGTCATCTCAGAATCCGTATCAGAAGTCTTTCAGAAAGAATCGCTTTCAGGATTCAGTATCAGACCGCTTGTCGACTGTCATCGCCCGCCTTATCAGTCACAGAGAATATTTTGGCTTCTGACGGCGCAGAATTCTGTCCCGCCCCTCTCCCGTCTGACAAAAACAACAACGAATTCGTTCTTTCTGGTTTCTGATGACAGATTCATATATGACCGGTCATGCAGAAGTCTCATGTATGACATAAATTCAAGTGATGAATCTTTTGACTACAATCGCGGAATCGGCCGCGGAATCGGCCGCGGAATCGTCCGCAGACCTCAGAAGGTTCTGATCCTTTCACAGAAAACCGTCCGGATCATGACGGAACAGTTCCGCGTTCCGAAAAGGTATTTCCTGCCGGTTTATTTCACAGACGACGGCAACGGAACAGATGCTGTCTCAGATGTGCCGGCATAAAGTCGTCAGAGTCCTTCATGATCCGGTTCATTTTTTCATCCGCATCATGAATAAAAAAAAAGGTTTTTCAGGCAGCGGCCTGAAAAACCTTTGTCATTTTTATGTTTTCAGAAATGTCTCCGGGAAATCCGGTATTGACATTCAGAGCGGTTTCTGTTCGCAGAAGCCGATTCCCATGGCTTTGTTGGTCTTGTTGATGGACACAACGTTGCTGGGTTCGAGTTTGAGCATGGCGCGGATGCAGTCGACGTTTTCCGGGATGACGTCGGATTCCTGGTGGATCGCCTGGAACATATAGAGTTCGCCGTCGGAAACGGAGATCGACTGTTTAAATACGCAGTTCTCCGGCATATCATTTCTCGGGCGGCAGAGATCGCGGCCGTACTCGATGATCTGGTTGGTTCCGGTGATGCCGTCGTCGATCAGGTTGATGCGGGACTGGGAGCCGAGAACGAGACGGACATCATCCGCCGTGCATTCTTTTTCGAGTTCCATGTTGATCACATGGACGTGCATGAACGTCGTCGGCGCTTTAATGGCAGCGGATGTGATGTTGATGTGCGGGATGATCGTGTTGACATCCGGGCCGTGGTGGGACGGCAGCGTGACCGGATCGAGAATGAGACCGTCGATCGGACCGCTCTTGATGTCTCCCGGGTCGCCGCCGCGGCGGATGAGCGTCACGCGGACTTTTTTCACGCCGAAGAGTTTGTCGAGAGGATAGATGACACGGCAAAGACCTGTCGTGTTGCAGGAAACGACACGGACATAATCTGCGCCGTAGGCCGCGTCATAATTGGCAACAGAGTTGAAGGAGACCGGAGCCACGTCCTTTCCTTCGCCGCCCTGCCAAATGGCCTTGACGCCGTATTTCTTGTACATTTCCGCGTTCGCGACACCTTTCTTTCCGGGCGTGCAGTCGACGACGATGTCAGCCTTCTTCACCATGTCTTCGATGGTTCCGGCGACTTTAATGCCTGCTTTTTCGAATTTTTCAATGCTTTCCGGAAGAGTGTAGATATCAAACCCTCTTTTGACAGCAACGACTGCTTCAAAATTCGGTCTCGTCTTGGCGATACCGATAACTTCCATATCATCCTGACAGGCAACGGCATCTGCCACACGTTTTCCGATCGTTCCGTATCCGTTGATTGCTACTTTTGCTTTTGCCATTTTCTCCCTCTTTATATCTTATCGCGGAAAAATCCTTTATGAAAAACCGTCTGCGGAAATGACCGCAGCATGTTTCACGGAAAGCCCGATTAAAATCCGGTACAGACTCTTAGTCACCGATTGATAATAAGACTTGCTCTTTTCACATCATCATACATGATAAACTCTGCGGCATCTGACAGATGCATCTGCCTTCTTCAGCATCTTTACTTTCTCTGTTCCGCAGCGCCTGTGCATCCGTAACCTCTGCATCCGGAGCCCCTGTATCCGCAACCCTTGTATCCGGAGCCCCTGTATCCGCAACCCTTGTATCCGGAGCCCCTGTATCCGCAGCCCTTGTATCTGCAGCGCCTGCATCCGTATATCTCTCTGTTTCTCTCCGGACGCCGGCCGATCCTTTCTCTGATCTCAGAGGACGAGTTTTGCAACAGACTTGTTCATGGGAACGCCGACGGCTTCGGAGACGGATTCGCATTTCGTCCTCATCAGATAGGCGATCGGCCTGAAATCCGCATCAGAAAGGCTTTCAAAATTGGCCATTCCCTTGCTGATGATCAGCGATGCTTTTCTCATGGCCTCAAGCGTTTCCGCAGGCGCCTCTCCGGGCGCAAGTCCGACGGAATCCGTTCCTGTCGTCAGGATCCTGTCGACATGATCCGGGAGGCCGAGTTCTTCTGCTTCCGTCATCGTCACGTCTGTCAGGATGGCTTTTCCGCGGACGACGAGCGTCACATGACCGCCCGCTCTCCGGATGATATCGAAGACTTCCCTGTCAAAGATGATCTCGCCGCAGTTGTCGATCAGATAGACGACATCATCCAGCATCGAAAACATCTTCTCCGTATCATCGATGAAAAGCCCTTCCCTGAAAAACAGATCGAACCGGCGCTTAAAATCATCATCTGTCGCGTCCGCTCCCATGATGCCGAAATCAAAATAATTGCCGATGACGGACACCAGAACAGCCCGCCTGAAGATTTCCCGGAGCGGATAAGGACTGGTGTCGATCGTGCAGGCTTCGCCGTCAGCCGCTTCGCCGAAGATCAGTTTCCGGCCGAAAGGCAGCATTTCAAGCGCCGTCCTGTTGTTTTCCACTTTCACATGGCGGTAGGGATCGCTGTCATTCAGGACCCTGTAACATGTCCTGTGGACTTCAGAGGCGACACTCGTCGAGACTCTGTCCTCGCTGTAATTTTCCGCAAGTGTCTCAAGGCACGCTTTCATGACGCGTGCGATGACTTCAGGATCTTTTGTGGACAGTTCCGACTGATAATGGACTCTTGACATCAGGCAGTAAGTGCATCTTGGCGTCATCTTCATAGATCGGTCACGAGCCGCTATAAGCCTCTTCTGTTTAATAAAATCCGTTCCCGCACAGACCTCTTCCGTCCACCCGGACCGGCCGCGCCAGGCTTTTCTTATCCCTCGCGCGTGTTTTTCTGATTTTCGCCTATGTGCGTGCCCGTTTTTTTCAGCTTTTGCCTGCGCGTCTGTTTTTTTTCAGATTTACCCGCACGCTGTTTCCTCTTCTTCTGTAATCTATATATCAAAAAAACCCGTATGACGCCCTCATGCCATTAAATATGTCAAAAGTAAATGAATCGAAAGAAGATGGATCACAAGAAGACGGATTGAAAGAAGAGGGCTTAAAAGGAGACGGCCTGAAAGAAGGCGGCTCAAAAGAGCCGGACAGCGGCTGCCGCAGCAGACAGAACATCGTTCTCATCGGCATGCCCGGATGCGGCAAAAGCACGACCGGCGTCCTTCTGGCAAAAACGCTCGGCATGTCTTTTCTGGATACCGACCTGATCCTGCAGCAGAGAGAAAGCAGCCGGCTTCAGGATCTTGTCGATACGCTCGGCTTCGACGGTTTCCGGAAAGCAGAAGAAAGAGCGATCCTCAGCGTCGATGTCTCCGGCTGCGTCATCGCCACCGGCGGCAGCGTCGTCTACAGTGATGCCGGCATGGCTCATCTGAAGAAAAACGGCCTCGTCCTTTATCTGAAAGTCACGCCCGAAGAGATCGAAAGACGCATCACGAATATCTCGACAAGAGGCATCGCTCTCCATCCCGGCCAGACGCTGTCACAGCTCTATGACGAACGCTCGCCGCTGTATGAAAAATACGCCGACATCGTCGTTCCCGTCGGCGACATGACGATCGAAGAAACGGTCACGGTGCTGGCGCTCGACGTCCTGAAAGCCCGATGATCCGGGATACGGCGATCCGGCCGGACTGTCGGACCGACCGGACCGTCGATCCTGCATGATCGACCGGAACCGGACGGCTGCGTCGCGGCGGTCAGTCATCATCTTCCGGGATGTCTGCTCTTTCCGGATTGATGTGGATGCTGACACGTCCTTCCGATTCCGCATTTTTCGGACCGTCGCGGATCCTGATGCGCTCGCCGTGTTCTTCTTCGGGATGTCCGGCGCCGGAGACCGTGTTTCCGGAAGTTTTCTCTTTTTTCCCGGAACCGTCTTTTTTCTGCTTCCCGGCGGTCTCTCTGTTGCCTTCATCATTTTCCGGGATTTCATCATCCTGATTATTCCCGGCGCCGAAAAGGATGGCCGCAAGTCCGATGATGATCGATCCGACGATACTGTAAACGAAATATGTTATCGGGAACATCAGGTTCTGTTCCGGGAGCGTTTCCGCAACGATGTAACTGGAAGACGTCCAGATGATCAGGGATCCCGACAGAACGAACAGCATTTCAGAAATGTTGTCCAGGAAATTCCGCCCGGCTCTGTATTTGTCGATGATGACGCCGAATTCAAGAAGGAAAAGGGATCCCGCATACCACCACATGCAGAGACTGATGAAATAGGCGATCAGAGGCAGGAAGCCGAAATACCAAAGGCCGTTTCCTTCCGTCATCTGCCAGGTCCTCACGCAGGCAAAAACGGTCCCGACGATGAATGTCAGAACGGACGCCGTCGTCGTGATGAGGGAGATACTTCTGTCGACGAACATCTTTTTGGACTCGCTGTATATGACCGCAAGACGCTCATCAATACGGAAACCGCGCAGGATCATATAGAGACCGACGAGGAAAAGCGTGCCGATGAGCGCTGTCTGCGGGTAGCCTGCAAAAATGCAGATCGCATAAACGATGAGCGCCAGTCCGATCGGAACGAGGATCGTCTGAAGGACTTTCGGATCCCTGAGGAAATTCTTGATCATGTAATACGTGCTTTCAAGATTTTCGCTCTGCATGACGATGATCCGGCGGACACCGTCGATCCTGAGACGCGACTGGACGAGCGGCAGAAGAGATTCATCTTCCGCGCCGTCCGAAACAAAAACAGCGCTGACGACATCATGCGTCCTCAGGAATTCGTCCAGCTGATCGGTAATGATTTTGTCCGACACGAGGCCGACATTCTTGTCGCCCGCAAAAGAAACGATCTCGGCATCGACGCCGCGGCTCCTCAGTTCATCCAGGATGCGGATGCCGCCGAAGATCGTGTTCGTGTCGGAATCCTCAGGATCCGCCGTCGCCAGATTCACGGCAGCCGTAATGTTCGCGCCGCGGCCGATGACCGGCGTGACGACGTGGGCTTTTTCTCCCAGATCATTATCTCTGTCGATGCAGATGACGATCGTTTCCATTATTTTTCACCTGATGGCTGTATTCATGTTCCGACGCGAAAGAATGACAGAAAAGTGTAATACTCTGATGAATGCCCGATTATTATATTTATCGTTCGGAAAACGATATCTTTCCGGGAGACCGTGTCTGACGGTCCTTATATTTCCGAGGAGACCGTTTCTGACAGTCCTTATATTTCCGGGATGAGTTCCGGCTTTTCATTTCTCAGGACACGGATCAGTCTTTCGGCCCATTCGAGTTTTTTCCGCTTGATCGGCGTGACATTCACGTCCTTTGTATCAAATCCGAAGAGAACGATCTTTGATGCATCGAATCCTTCCGCCAGGAAAAGACATCTGTCGCCGTCTGAGAATCCGCCGAAGTTCAGCGCTTTTCCGGCCGGCCGGCATTGGCACGTCGCGATGAACGCTCCGGACTGCGGCAGATACTTTTCAAGAGCCGGACGGTTATTGCCGTGCGCATGGATGAGAAGAAGCGTTGAGACGCCGCGATCATCTGTTCTTCCCAGCCTGATCTCTTCTGCGACATCTTCTTCACACCGGCCGTCAAGATCCGTCACGATGATATCCGGACGGATCCCGTTTTCTGAAAGAACGGCGGCCGCCCCGTCGGCGGCAATGATGACATGATCTTTTCCGGAAACGGTTTTTTCCTGATTTTCCTGATCCGGTTTTCCTTGTTTTTCCTGATCCGGTTTTCCTTGTTTTTCCTGATCCGGTTTTCCTTGTTTTTCCTGATCCGGTTTT
>JAGAEB010000042.1 GCA_017613335.1 Methanosarcinaceae archaeon | reverse complement strand
GCAACATTGAAGGCGAAACGACATCTCAGAATGCGACTGTTTATGTGACGCACAGTCTTGTCTACACGACAGATCACGGAACAGCGCCCTCACCGACGCTCGTCATCTGCCCTGAAATAAACGCAACGGTCACATCTGAATATCCTGTCTGCCCCGGATATGTCTTCATAAACTGGGTCGACAACAGCGGAAACACGCACGTCGGCGGCGACATCATCGTGACCGGGAAAATGCGACAACTCTTTACACAGACATGAAACCCGTCAATATCACATTCAGTCAGGATCCGTCTCAGAATATTCAGGAACTGATCGATCATCTGACAAACGACAGCCCGTTTGTCCTGAGCGACCCGGAAACATATGACATCAACCGGGACGGCAGGATCGACGGCATCGATCTGATCCTCCTTGAAAAATATGTCTGCTCTGTCAATCCCCCCGAAGAACCGGCTCCCTCTGAGGAGCCGGGTTCTGCCGATCCGTCTCCCCCCGACATTCCCGGCTCTTCTCCTGACCCGACTCCTTCTGATTTCCCTGTTTCTTCTCCCGACCCGACTCCTTCTGATACCCCGTCTGACACTTTTTCTGTTTCTTATGCCGGATCAGACCATGTTCCCCCGGCAGTGACTGTCGAAGCAGGAGCCGAATACACGGTTTCTGAGGATCGTGCCGTTTCTCCCGGAAAGATCTTTCTGGGATGGGTTTCCGGAAACAGTCAATACACCGCAGGAGACCGCCTGATCGTTACTGAAAATATCGTTTTCGATGCCGTGTGGTACACGCCCGGGATCGATCCGACAGGCGCAGACGTCATTAATCTGAAACAGGCTCTGCACGACGATGATCCCGATCAGTACACGGATTATGATATGAACGGCGACGGACGGGTCACGATCACCGATCTTGTTCTCATGTCACAGTATGTCGCAGACAAAGCCTCTCTGATATAAACGGCCGTGTCATAAAAAGCAGGAAAAGCTTCTCCGGTGTATGCGACCGTGCCACGAAAAGCAGGAAAAACACGCTCTCCTGATATCCGGGATCAGACTTTCAATATCCGCCCCGCTGCGGAAGACTTCACTGTTCCGGCCGTCAGGGGCGATCTTTTTTTCGTTTTTCCGAAACTCTATATAATTTAACGGCCTACACCACTCGCATTTCTCTGAAATTTCAATGAATCGGTGTGTTGACATGGATACTTATGACAAAGTGATCGATCTCGCCAAAAGGCGCGGATTTTTATGGAACTCTTTTGAACTTTACGGCGGCGCTGCCGGTTTCTTCGACTACGGTCCGAACGGCTGTACGGTGAAAAGACATATCGAAGATACCTGGCGGAAATTCTACGTCGTCCGCGAAGGCTATATGGAAATCGAATGCCCGACTGTCGGCATCGAAGATATCTTCATCGCTTCCGGACACGTCGGCGGCTTTTCCGACCCGCTGTGCGAGTGTCTTTCATGTCATCAGGCTTTCCGCGCTGACCATCTCGTCGAAGGCGCCGGAATTGAAAACGCAGGCGGCTACAGTCTCAAGGAACTTGACGACGCCGTCCTGAAATTCGGCATCAAATGCCCGGAATGCGGCGGCGATCTGGCGCCGGCCTACGAGTTCAACCTCATGTTCAAAACAACGATCGGCCCCGGAAACGGCAGACAGGGCTACATGAGACCGGAAACGGCTCAGGGTATGTTCGTCGACTTCCAGAGACTCTCACGTTATTACCGCGACAAACTTCCGTTCGGCGCCTGCCAGATCGGCAAATCATACAGAAACGAGATCTCTCCCAGACAGGGTGTCTTAAGACTCCGTGAATTTACGCAGGCAGAATGCGAGATCTTTGTCGACCCGTCCAAAAAGACACACCCGCGCTTTGACAGATATGCCGGTACACTGCTCACGCTCTACCCGCAGGCGCAGCAGGAAGATCCTGAAGGAAAACCGATTCAGATGAAAGTCAGCGATGCTGTCAGAGACGGCATCATCGCTCACGAATTCCTGGCTTACTACGTTTCCCTGACGAACGAATTCCTGCAGAAAGTCGGCATCTGCGGTGACAGACTGCGTTTCCGTCAGCACATGAAAGACGAGATGGCTCACTATGCCGCCGACTGCTGGGACGCCGAAGTCCTGACGGACAGATTCGGCTGGGTCGAGGTCGTCGGCATTGCCGACAGGACGACTTATGATCTCAAAGCGCACGCCGCCCAGAGCAAGATCGAACTGTCCGTTTATGTCGAATATCCTGAACCGAAATTCGTGACGTCCTTCGTCGTGAAGCCGGACATGGGAAAACTCGGGCCGCTGTTCAAAGGCAAAGCAAAACTGATCGGTGACACCTTAAAAGAAATGACGCACGATCAGATCGAAGCAGCTGTAAAAGACGGGATGATCATGATCACCGTCGACGGCGCTCCTGTCGAGGTTCCGCATGACATCATCACCTACGGCGAAGAAACGGTCAAAGTCAGCGGCGAAACGATCATCCCGCATGTCATCGAACCGTCCTACGGCATCGACAGGATCACTTACTGCGTCCTCGAGCATGCTTTTGAGGAAGAATCTCTCTCCGGAAGCGCAGAAGATGCGGATGATGAAGAAGCAGAAGGCAGAACTGTCCTGCATCTGAAAGGCGCTATTGCCCCGTTCCAGGTCTCTGTTCTCCCGCTCATGGGAAAACCGCAGCTTTCCGCTGTTGCGACGGAGATCCACGACAACTTCGTCCACGCTGGCATCATGGCCGATTACGATGAAGCCGGAACGATCGGCAAAAGATACAGAAGAAACGATGAGATCGGTATCCCCTATTCCGTGACTGTCGATTTCGATACGCTCGAAGACAAGACCGTCACGATCCGCGACCGCGACAGCATGAAACAGATCCGCGCGCCGGTCAGCAGACTCAACGACATCATCCGCGATCTGATCGACGGAAATGCCCGGTTTGAAGATTTCTGATACCCCGGTTATCAACACCGTAACACGAAGGACCGATCCGTTCCGAACTGACCGGAACGGATCTCTTCCTTCCGGCAATCTCTTTTTTCATTCATGCGCCTGCCCGGAAACGATTGTCCGGCGGGGCGACAATTTTGGCATCTTTTTTTCGGGAAATAAGCCTGACAGCAATAACAAAGCAGAAACAGGCCTGTCAGCGATAACGAGACAGAAATAAGCCTGTCAGCGATAACGAGACAGAAATAAGCCTGTCAGCGATAACAAAGCAGAAACAGGCCTGTCAGCGATAATGAGGCAGAAAATAAGCCGGAAACTTCCGGGAAAACACAGGCTTAAGCTTCAGACAGAAGAACGTAAACAGGATAAACAGGAAGCTGAACGGCAGCCGAAAAAAGAAGGAAGGCTGCCATGCCTGTCATGACAGCCTTCCTGTGATCCGTTTTCACAACATGTCTGAATTTTCCGTCAGACGTCAAAGCCGCCGTCGACGCGGATGATCTGTCCGTCGATGAAGGATGAATCGTCTGAGGCGAGGAAGAGAGCGACATTGGCGATGTCTTCCGGCTGGCCGACTCTTTTCAGCGGGCAGCCGCTGATCATTCCTTCGACGGCTGCAAGACCGCCGATGCTGTCGACCATGGCTGTGTGGATGGCGCCCGGCGCAATGGCGTTGACGCGGATCTCCGGGCCGAGTTCCCAGGCCATTGATTTGGTCAGACCGGACATGGCATGCTTGGATGAGATGTATGCCGCAAATCCGTAGTGAGCCGCAAATCCGGCAACGGATGACGTGTTGACGATGACGCCTTTTCCTTTGGCTTTCATGACCGGCGCCACGAGCTGGGTCAGGTAAAGAGCGGCCGTGACGTTGACGTTGAAGACCTTGTCCCATTCGTCGATCGGTACTTTTTCAAGAGGTGACATGCTCAGCATGCCGGCATTGTTGACAAGAATGTCAATGGTGCCGTATTTTTCCATGGCGGCATCGAAGAGTTTTTTCGCATCTTCCGGCTTTGATGTGTCGCAGATGACATAAAGCGCTTCTCCGCCTTCTGCTTTGATCTTTTCGACGACAGCTTTTGCCCTTTCTTCATTTCTTCCGGCAACAACGACCTTTGCGCCTTCGCGGGCGAAAAGTTCTGCCGTTGCACGGCCCATGCCTGACGTCGATCCGGTCACAATTGCTACTTTTCCGTCGAGCTTCATGATTTTCCTTCTTATATTTTCACAATTTACAGTATTTTCACGAATATTCATGATATTCGTTTATCCTGAAAAATTACACGACTATATATAAAGATTTGCAGAATCAATCCTTCGGATTTCTCAATATTCTTCCTTTTCGATTATGACAGCATTGCCGTTTGCCGTTACACAGAATACATACGGCAAATAAACAGTATGTCCGCCGAAACCGGCTGTTTCCGGCTCCAAAGTGAGATAATCGAAATCCACGCCGATCACCGCATTGCATCCCAATGCATAAGCTGCTTCTTTTAATTCAGCCAATGCATTCCTCCTGAGTTGAACAAGGGAGCGTGAAAGCTGATCTCCGACTTCGGTTGAATCTGATATCTGAAACCATTTCGTACTGCGTTCAACCTGGATGACATCATCGCCTGATATGTATCCGGAATATTTTACAACTTTATATCCGTCGAATGAAAAACCTGATGTGATCAGCATTTCTGACAACGCTTTTCTTTTTTCGTTCTGCGCTTTTATTTCGGTCTGTTTTATCAAATCTTCTGTTTGATTTATCTTCAGAAGGAACTGTCTGAAAGATGATACAATATTTTCAACATCAGAGTCATTTATGCTGAGTGATTCGGATGTGTAAAAACCGCCTTTTTTAACAACTTTATCTGGATATTCTTCACAGACATATTTTTTAAAAAGATCTATATTCTTAATTCCATGCTCCTTTGCTGCCTTTTTAATATCCATTTTATCACTCCGTTACAAAAATTTCTCTGCTTCTTCGTTTCCCGGGTCGATATCAAGAATCAGATTTGCATATCTGTATGCATTTTTCGGATCTCTTCTGCATTTTTCCAGTAATTGATCAATGTCATTTTTTAATGATATCTCTGAATTTTTAATACCTGCATCACTTTGTTCCACAACATATACCGACCTGCAATACCTGCAGATTCTTTTGTTACCTTCTGTGACAATATCACCAGATCCGCAATACTGACATATGATCTTTTTCATAATTCCCCCCATACAACCAATAATATTTACATTGTATATATCACTTCGTTTTATGTTATCTGATCGTTCCGGAACTGACGGCAAAAGCATAGACCGCTGATTCATTTTCCATAGTCGTCATCGTGATGAAGAGCGCATCCCCGTTCGGCCAGATCTTGAGATTGAGTTTTTTGTCGAGGCCGCCGGCGAAAAGATTTTCAGGAAGATCTGCCGGCAGGATGTCCGATCCGTCGGAGACGTCTTCGTCCGGATCGTCTTCACCATCATCGCTTTTTGACAAGGTGACGGAATAGATGACCGTATTGCCGATGAGTTCTTTTCTGAACGCCATGCCATTTTCCGTCATTTTCCGCTCAAGCATGTAAAGACCGGCATTGACCACGAAGCCGCTTCCCAGGTCGACAGCTGCAAAATAAAGATTTCCGCTGTCATCCCCATCTTTGTAAGCGTAACCTGCAGCGGAGATTTCCGCATCGATCCCTTTCGTCTCCGGGATCAGTCTGTGGACGTCATCCATCGTCAGACCGAGCTTTCCGGTATATGTGAATCCTTCCGGAAGATCCGAAACGATCACCCGGCTGTCATATTTTGCGTCGGAGTCTGTGTTTCCTGCCGTCTTCCCGGCTTTTCCGTCAGCATTTCCTGCTTTTCCGTCACTGTTTCCTGCTTTTCCGCCACTGCTTCCTGATTTTCCGCCGGCGTTTCCTTCATTTCCCGGACTGCCGGAAATATTTCCTGAGATGCCCTGGTCATCGGAATCGTTTCCGGAAAAAGCATCGACTATTTTTGACAAAAGAGACGAATTGTTCGTCTGAGGGATCAGAGCAATTCCGCCGGGACTGCTGCCCGGGCTGATACATCCCGAAAAAGGAAGAACGATGATCAAAGCGGCCAGACAGACGGCAACGGGCGCAATCTGTGCCCGGCGGTCCCGGCTGTTTCCCGCTCCGGATCTTTTTTCTGTTTTTGCTGTTTTCTGTTTCATATTCTCACCGGTTTCCGGTCGGTTCAGATGAACATATCTGTCATAGATGTTATAAATCATATTGCTTCGTTTCCTGTCCGGCTCTCATCCGGTGTAATCGGCGGCCACGAGAGATCTGATCCTCTCGGCGGTTTTTTTGCCGATCCCTCTGACTGTCATGAGCTCAGCTTCCGAGGCGTTGAGAACGGCTTTGAGAGAGCCGAAGTGTTCCAGGAGCAGATGAGCGGCATAAGGTCCGACGCCGGGAATCGAAGAAAGCATATATTCCTGTTGTTCAGCCGTCGTCCGGGCTGTCTTTTTCCCGTGGGGATTGACGGATTTCCTTTCATCGATCTGCTCTTTCGAAGCGATCATCCTGAGGATCTCCGCCGTCTCTTCAACGGAGCGTGTCCGGATGACCGATACGTGAAGATCCATTGTGATCGAGAGGAGGGCGCCGCTGACCGAGGCCGGACTGATGTTCCGGACAGATGAGGGGTCTTCTTCTCCCTCCAGGATCAGGATCGGTTTTTTGTAATTTTTCGTCAGGTGAAGGAGCTGGTCGAAGATATTGCGCTTCCCGTCGAGAAGGGATGCGGCAAAATCTTCCGACGTCTTCCTCTCAACAGCCGTATCATCGCTTAAAACGTAGTCGCCGACTTCCATCGTCCGGACATCGACGCAGACACCGGCTTTTTCAAGGCGTTCCGGAACGCCGCTTCTCATCTCACGGGAATCCGCGATCACTTTCAGAACAACATCGTTCTTTGAGGATTCCGGAAGCCCGGATTCATCCGGCCTGCCTGCCTTTTCTTCATCTGTTTTTCTTTCAGATCCGACATCTGTGATCTCTTCCGGTCCGGCGTTGGTTTTTCCTTCTGTTTCAGGATCTGCGTTTCCTTCGGTTCCGGCGTTGGTCTTTCCTTTCGTTTCAGGATCTGTGATTTCTTCTGTCTCCGGATCTGAATTTCCGGGTCTGTCCGGTATTTCTTCGTCATCTGGACTCATAAACGATGACAGATCCGCCGTTCTTCCCGGTCTTCCGGGAGATCCGTTTCCGCCGAAGGCGTATCCGTCTGTCTCTTCGTCATCAGGATAACCGTTTTCCAGATCCTTCATGAT
>JAGAEB010000041.1 GCA_017613335.1 Methanosarcinaceae archaeon | reverse complement strand
GTCTGACTGCCTTGTCTGACTGCCTTGTCTGACTGCCTTGTCTGACTGCCTTGTCTGACTGCCTTGTCTGACTGCCTTGTCTGACTGCCTTGTCTGACAGCCTTGTCTGACTGCCTTATCTGACTGCCTTTACCTGTTTATCTTTATCCGGGTGTCTCTACCTGCTTTGTCTGACTGTTTTTAATTCATCTGTATCCGGTACCGGTGATTTTTCCGTGATTTCCGTTGAAGATTTCGATAAGATTGACGTTCGCGTCGGAACCGTCGTTGATGCCTGCATCAACAAAAAAGCAAAAAAGCCCGCTTACAAAGTTAAGATTGATTTCGGGGATGAGATCGGGATAAGAACATCATCCGCTCAGATCACGGCACTCTATTCACCCGAAAACCTTGTCGGCAGGCAGGTCATCTGCTGCGTCAATCTCTCTCCGATCCATATCGGCGATGTCAGGAGCGATGTCCGCATCCTCGGCACAGATTCGGAGCAGGGCGTCGTTCTTCTGATGCCTGCAGAACCTGTCAGAAACGGCGACAAAGTTTTCTGAAATATGCGCGTCCGACATGATTCTGCGTGAAAACGAAAAAGACGGGCTCATTCACTCAGAGGCCGGAAGTGTTTTTATCCGGTTTCTCCCGACACTCTTTCTGAAAGTTTATTAACAATCGGGCAATTTGTAGACGCATGACTCAGTTTTTTGAAGTGACCGAAAGGGACGGCGCAGGCCGCATCGGCAGTCTGCGTTTATCCGTTCCGCTGACAACGCCCTGTCTCATCGACTCGGAAAAAACAGCCGAAAACACGGACGGACAGGGAGATTATCCGGTTTTCAATGCCGGCGCTTTCTGGCGCGGTCCTTTCGATGATTCCGGAAAGATCCGCGACGCTGTCGAAAAAATGAAAAAATGTCCGGACGGAACGCTTCTGATCCTGCCGCAGGCGGGCTATACCCTGTATTATGACGGCGCGGATGAGGACAGAAAGACAGAAAAGATCATGGAAGCCGTGCGCGAAGCAGACCTCCTCAGGACACGGCCGACGGCAAAAACGATCAGACCCCGCCGGGCGGTCAGATCCGCATCATCTGTCTCCGGCAGCGAAGAGACGGATCCCGCCGGAAATCCGGAAGGAGACGGCTGCGAAGACGCGTCCGGATGCCTTTCCGGTTCTGCCTGTTCATCTCAGACATCCATATCCGGATCCGCCGGATCTTCGTCCGTACCCGGCCTCCGTGAGACCGATCCGTGTGATGTTTTCATCATGGAAGGCGCCGGCACACTGGAAAACGATCCCTTCCGTTTTTTTGATGCCGTCATGGATATCCGGAGCAGGATACCGTTCGACTCAGCACTGTGGCTTCCGAAGATCGCCGCGCCCGAAAACGTTGCTGTCTTTGCTTACCTCGGCGCGGACATTTTTGACACGACGTCTGCCGTCATCTGCGCATACGATGACCGTTACATGACGCCGGCAGGCACTTTCCGTCTTGAGGATATGACGGAACTTCCGTGCAGATGCGCCGTCTGCGCCGGGAAATCGGCGAAAGATATCCTGGGTCTTGATAAAACGTCCCGCGCAGAACACCTGAAACGCCACAACATCAACGCCCTCGAAGCCGAACTGGCTCTTGTCCGCGAAAAGATCCGCAGCGGACATCTCCGTGAATATGTCGAAGGGCAGTGCCGCACGAGACCCTGGCTGACAGGTCTCCTGCGTTTCTTCGACAGAAGCCCCGTTTCCGAAATGACGGCCGCGGCCTTCCGCCGGACGACGATGCTCGCGACGACATCCGAATCGCAGACGCGCGCTGAGATCCGCCGTTTTGCCGAAAGAGTCTGCGAACGCTGCATCCCGCCGGAAAAAGACATCCTCATCATTTTCCCGTGCGCCTCCAAAAAACCGTACTCCCTCTCGGATTCCCACCAGAGATTCCTGCGCGCAGTCGGGAGCAACCGCCGTTTCGTCAACGAGATCATCATCACCTCGCCGCTCGGCGTCGTTCCGCGTGAACTGGAACTGACGTATCCGGCCGCGCATTATGATACGACCGTGACCGGGCACTGGGATCTTGAAGAAAGAGCCTGGGTCGGATCCCTTCTCAAAAAATATCTCGCCAAACGCTCCTATAAAGCGATCATCGCCCACGTCGAAGGGCCGTACCGCGAGATCTGCGAAGACGTCTGCGCCGAGTGCGGCATTGAGATAATCTTCACGTCAGGCAGATCCCCGGCGTCCGCATCAAGCCTTCAGACACTCAAAAAGGCACTCGACGACATCATCCGCCGCCCGGAGAACACAGGACCGGACGGAAAGCCTTCTCTTGCCAAAAGATCATACGAAAAAGAAAAGGTCGATCAGCTTCATGCGATCGCCCGCTACCAGCTCGGAGAGATCGCCGACGTCCTTTTCACGGAAAAGACATCCGTCAAAGGAAATTTCCCGAAGATGCAGCTCTTCTTCGAAAAAACGCCCCTCGGCACACTCGTCCCGCAGTTCGGCCAGATCGCTTTCACCCTGAAAGCCGCCGAAATGATCGTCACGTCTCCGGCATATCACGGCCAGTATACCGTCACCATATCTGATTTCCTGCCGAAAGGCTCTCTCCTTGCGCCCGGCGTCATCGATGCAGATCCGCAGATCCGCCCCGGCGACGAAGTCATCGTCAAAGGCCCGCATGCCCTCGGTATCGGAAAAGCTTTCATGGCCGGTCCGGAAATGGGTCCGGCGACAAAAGGCGTCGCCGCTCTGCCGCGTCATACGAAAGCGATCTGAAAACAACCGGGAGCAGCCGGAAAACAACCCGGAAAGCCGCCCGATAAGCCAAGAGCCGGAAATCCCGATGATGCAGGATCGGGCGATCTTCACGGCGTCCGTTTATGATTTCTGTCCTGCCGTCAGGCATGATGAAATTCCGGGTTCTCCGAAGGCCGGCTTTCTGTCACTGTCCGCTGAAACGTCTGAATAAATATCTCAAAGAAGGCATGTGTGATGATCCGCAGGTTCCGTCCGGAAGATGAAGACTGTGTCTGCAGTCTGGAATCCGGCATTTTCCGGGAACACAATCCCTACGAATATGTCGAATTTTATCAGATGTTCGAAGACGGTTTTTTCGTTGAGGACATCGGCGGCATGATCGCCGGATTCGTCGTCGGCTATCCGCTGTCGGACGTCGAAGGCCACATTTTTTCACTGGCCGTCCACGAAGATTTCCGCCGGCAGGGGATCGGAGAGGCTCTCCTTGATCACATTTGTCTTTATTTCATGCTCAAAGGCCTTTCCAAAGTCTCTCTGGAAGTCCGCGTCAGCAATCAGGCCGCGATCCGTCTGTACACGAAAGCCGGTTTTTCGATCGCCTGGAAAGAACTGAAATATTACAGCGACGGCGAAGACGGCTACGTCATGACCGCTCTCCTGAATGAATATTTCATCAGAAAAGGGCTGCTGACTTTCCGACCGGGCCCCGGCGCGTCCGAACATTTTTTACGCCGGAGTGCCTTTCTGTCAGCTATGCAGCCGTCCAAGGAATTTTTCAGGAATGACCATTTTTTCAATTTTGACAGGGGGGAACGTCTTTTCCCGTACGGTGACGTCAAAGAATCGCCTGACCGGTACGGTACGGCGCCGGAAGACCGTCCGATCCGGGAATACATCGAAAAAGGCGTCGTCGTGATCAACAAACCGGCCGGCCCGACAAGTCATGAGATCGCTGCTTATGTCAAAAAGATCCTGGAAGTCGATCTCGCAGGACATTCCGGATCCCTCGATCCGGTCGTCACGGGCGTCCAGCCGGTCATGATCTCGAAAGCGACGAGAGCTGTTGCAGCGATCCGTCTTTCCGGAAAAGAATACATCTGCCTTCTGAAACTGCACAGGAGCGTTCCCAAAAAAACGATCGAAAAAACGCTTTCTGAATTCACGGGAACCGTCTGGCAGATGCCGCCCGTCACATCCGCCGTCAAAAGGACGCTCCGCGCAAGACATATCTATTACATCGAACCGCTCGAATTCAAAGACACTTACGTCCTGATGCGTGTCGGCTGCGAAGCGGGAACCTATATCAGAAAACTCTGCCACGACATCGGCATGGCGCTCGGCGTCGGCGGCCATATGCAGGAACTCATCCGCTCCAAAGCAGGCCCGTTCACGGAAGAAGGCATGACGACGCTTCAGGAACTGGAAGACGCTTATGCTGTCTGGAAAGACAACGGCGACGAATCGGAACTGCGCCGCCTCATCCGCCCGATGGAAACATCTTTCGCGCAGATCCCGTCGGTCACCGTCAGAAATACAGCCGTCGGCGCGCTCTGCCACGGCGCTTTCCTGGCAAGGCCGGGCATCATCAGCCTCGATTCCGGCCTGAAAAAAGGCGATATGGTCGCCGTCTTTTCCGGAAAAGGCGAGATCATCTCCCTCTCGGAAGCTCTCATGGACGCTGCCGAAGTCATGGAAAAGGAATCCGGATTCGTCGCCCGCCCCGTTGCCGTCCTCATGGAGCCCGGCAGATATCCGTGGGTCAGCAGAAACAAAAAAGAGGAAACACCCGCCTCCGGCTCTCCGGAAAACACGGCACGATCGGATGTTTCCGGAAAACGGATCAGTTTTTCCGCTTTCCGGAGCGTCCTGACGTTTTACCGCCGTATCAGAAATCCTTATATATCGAATATCCCTTCTTAGACTCTGTTCTGTCTCGTGCCGAGATAGTCTAGCGGTAGGGCGCAAGCCTGGAAAGCTTGTGGGGAATCATCCCCTCGGGAGTTCAAATCTCCCTCTCGGCGCTTTTCATTTTTCTTCTGTTTTTTCATTTTCTTCTGTTTTCTCTCTTCTGTTTTTCTTTTCCGCCTTTCGTTTTTTCTGTTTACTTTCCGGCTTTTTCCTGAAGCCTCTCCGAAACGCCCAGGATCGTCAGGACATTTTCCTGTATCACGAATTTCACGTCAAATCCGCCGAAATCGACGCCGTACTGCCTTTCCGGATCTTTCTGATAGGACGGTCTCGGATCCTGTTCCAATGTTTTTATGAGCGCCGGTCTCAGTTTTTCCGGGATCCTCTCAAAATCCTGCCGGACGTTTTCCGGGATCCTGACGCGGAGCGTGATCCTTTCATAATCTTCCGTGAACCCGTTTCCGGCATCCGCGTGCGAATCCGCGTATTCCAGATACGGCTTGATATCATATATCGGCGTTCCGTTCATAAGATCCGCACCCGTGACATAAATGACAGGACCGTTTTCAGCCTCGAAATCGATTCCGGCAAGACGGACAGAAGAAAGTCCGAGCGGATTCGGCCTGAAAGGCGAACGCGTCGCAAAAACGCCCATCCGCCGGTTTCCGCCCATGCGCGGCGGGCGCACCGTCGGCGACCATTTCTCATTCGCCGTCTCCGAAAATCCCCAGATGAGCCAGATATATTCAAAAGTCTCAAGCCCGCGGAAAGCTTCAGGAACCCTGAATTCCGGCTCGAACACGATCTCCGATACAAGTTCCTTAACAAGTCCGCTCTGACGCGGAATGCCGAATTTCGTATCGTAGGCATTCCTGATCACAGCAATCGGTCTTATTTCCATGCTTTCTGAATAAGCCCGGGATCGGTTAAATCTTTCCCGCACTTTTTCACTGTGTTTTTCACTGAGTTTCACACAGTGTTTCACATTTGTGTTTCACATTTGTGTTTCACATTTGTGTTTCACATTTGTGTTTCACATTTGTGTTTCACATTTGTGTTTCACATTTATGTTTAACATTTGTGTTTC
>JAGAEB010000004.1 GCA_017613335.1 Methanosarcinaceae archaeon | reverse complement strand
TCATCTCCGGCATCGATTTCTTTTATTTTCCGGTCATGATCCGGAATTTTTATTTTTCTTCTCCGGCTGTCCCGGTTTTTTCCCCGCCGTCCGTCAGAGAACTTTTTTTCTGATCTTCAGCCGCTTTGACGACGCTGAGATCATAAAGCGCTCCTTTGACGCTCGGCACAAGGGCGACGACGAACCCGACGAGAAAGACCATCTTGGCAATGAAATAATATTTCTGATACGCCGCATCTTCATCCTCGCTCAGGTCACCGGAATTCAGGGATTTCCGGATCGTCCAGGTCGAAAAGGCGCCTGCGACCAGAAGAACGATCCCGATGACGATCAGGACAGTTCTTATTTTCTTATTTTCAAACATGGACAGTCAATCAGAAGAAAAAGATATTAATCTATCGACCAGGTTTAAACACCCTGCGGACTGCCTCAGACGATGCGCAGGCAGCCGACGGGAACCTGAGAACATGACCGAACAGACAGCCGAAAAAAATACCGGGGAGATGTCCGGAAAAATATCCGGAAAAAATGACGGACCGGAAAACACGCCTTTATCACAACGGCTGACACGCCGCGAAAAAACCGCCATCCTGTTCGCCGTTTCCGTTGCGACGTTCATCGTTCCTTTCGCATCCTCGATGACGAATCTCTCCCTCCCCATGATCGGAGAAGAATTCGGTGTCAGCACGGAAAGCCTCGGCTGGGTCTCGACGGCCTATCTTTTCATGACATCAACGACACTCATGCCCCTGTCCCGCTTTTCAGACATCGCCGGCCGCAAAAAGATCTTTCTTGCAGGCTCCCTCATCATGCTCCTGTCTCTGATCCTCTGCTTCCTCGCGCCGTCATATCACGTCTTCATTGCCGCCAGAATGGCATCCGGCATCGGCGCAGCCGCCATGATGTGCACATCCGTCTCCATCATCACCGGCATCTTCGAATCCTTCGAAAGAGGAAGCGCTCTGGGCACGAACACCGCCTTCATGTATGCCGGCCTCTCTCTCGGCCCCGTTCTCGGCGGTCTCTTCACAGGATATCTGGGCTGGCGCAGCCTCTTCCTCTTCCTGATCATCTTCCTCCTCATCGGAACGGCCTTTTTCATGAAATTCATGAAATACGAGATCATCACCGGCAAAGGCAGATCGATGGACAGGAAAGGAACGATCCTCTACATCCTCTTCGTTCCCCTGTTCCTCTACGGTCTCACGATGATGCCCGAAATCGAAGGCATCGCCCTCCTCCTGATCGCCCTGATCCCGCTGGCAGTCTTCATATACCTCGAACGCAGAACATCATTCCCGCTCATGGAGGTCGACCTGTTCCTGAAGAACAAAGTCTTCGCCTGCTCCAATTTCGCCACGGTCTTCAATTACGGCGCGACATATGCGATATCCTTCTTCCTGAGCCTGTATCTCCAGAGCATCGGCCTTCTCTCTGCCCAGAAAGCAGGTCTCCTGCTCCTGATCCAGCCGCTCTTCCAGACGCTTCTGTCGTCCTATGCCGGAAAACGCTCTTCCGGAAAATACGGCCGTTACATGCCGGCCGCCGGCATGATCATCATCGCCGCAGGTCTTCTGGGACTGACGACGCTCGATGAAAACGTCAGCTATCTGAATATCATCTTCCTTGCGGCCTTTATCGGCACAGGCTATTCCTTCTTCGCAGCGCCCAACACGAACATCATCATGAGTTCCGTCCGCCCCGAAGAACAGGGCGAAGCCAGCGGCATCCTCGCGTCGATGCGTCAGTTCGGCATGGTCTTCTCAATGGCGATCGCCATGTCCTGCATCACCTGGTACGTCGGAAATACTTCCCTCGTCGGCCCCGACATGGCCGCAGAGTTCCTCAGCGCCATGAGAGCCGCCTTCATCATCTGCGCCGTTCTCTGTCTCATCGGCGCCGGCCTCTCTCTGACCGGCACAAAAAAGAAGAATGCATAAACATCATGAGCCGCCCCGGATTCCCCCGGGATCCCGGAAACCGCCCGGATCCTCCGGAATCCTCGCGGGATCCCCCGGAATCCCGGGATCCTCCCCCGGAAAGACACTGGCCGGCTTCCGGGGAAAGATTTATTAAATTTCTCTGCACTTCCATAGTTTTTGATTATCATGCTTATCGTAATGTCTCTTGGCGGTTCCGTTCTTGCCGGCGATCTTGACCCGGCCTGTTTTTTAAAATACGCAGAAGTCCTTCGCCGCATTTCTGAAAAACACGACCTTCTGGTCGTTACCGGCGGCGGCGTCTATGCCCGCAGATACATCGAGCTGGCCCGCGGCGTCGGCGCAGACGAAGTCGCCTGCGATTTTATCGGAATAGACATTACGCGCCTCAATGCAGGAATGCTCATCACGGCGCTCGGAGAAGATGCTTATCCGGATGTCCCGACAGATTACAGAGAAGCCAAAAAAGCCATGGAATCCGGAAAGATCGTCGTCATGGGCGGCGTCGTTCCCGGCCAGACGACAGACGCCGTCTCCGCCGCCGTCGCCGAACACATACACGCCGACCTTCTGGTCATCCCGACGTCTGTCGACGGCGTTTATACCGCAGACCCGCATGTCGATCCGAATGCGAAAAAATATGACACGATCCCGATCGGCGAACTTATCCGCATGTCCTTCGGGACCGCCCTCAAAGCCGGATCCAAATCCCCGATCGACCCCGTTGCCTGCAAACTCATTGAAAGAAGCGGCATGCGCACGATCGTCATGGACGGCAGAGACACGGACGCCCTCGAAAAACTCATCGATGCCGAAGCCGAATGCAGATGCGTCAAATGCTGCGGCACGATCATCGTCTGACCGGAAACGATGACAGAAATCCGAAATCCGGAAACGACGGCCCGGTATTTTCATTCTGAAATCCGGAAACGACGGCCCGGTATCTTCATTCTGAAATCCGGAAACAGTTATCCGGAACCCGGATGATGTCATTCGGGTCACTCCGGAGGCTGTCTCCCGATCCCGGAAGACAGCATTTCTGTTTTCCGGAATCGTCGTTTTTATATCATTTGTCTTCATTCGTCATTCATCATATCTCTGTTTCCGGATTCTTTTACTGTTTTTATCTGTCTCCGAAATCTGCTTTTATCCATCATGTCTGTATTTTCTGCTGATATCCTTGTATTTTTTCTTATGTTTCAGCAACATTAATATGCCGAAGGCATATTTTCACAGAACTGTTTTTATATAATCCCCGCAGACTTTCATACGTTGTTTGTTTTCCCGGCCCGCGTTTCATCGGATTTTCATTTTTCCCGATATTTTCCGGATACAGAAGAATAAAAGAAAATGCAGGAGAAATGATTTATGAGAACAGGTGTTGCGATAGACCTCGGAACGAGCGGTTTCCGGGCTCAGAAGATCGATCTTGATACAGGTGAGATCAGAAGAACGGCCGTCACGATAAGAAACCCGTTGCCGGGGGCCAATATAATGGATCATATGGATTTTGCCATGACTTACGGTCTTGACAAAGCTCATGGTCTTGTGATCAATACCGTCCGCCGTCTCCTTGAGGCGCTCGGCATCGGACCGGAGGGGCCTGAAAGGATCGCCGTATGCGGAAATCCGATCCAGCTTTCTGTTTTTCAGGGAATCCCGATAGACGATCTGGCTTACGCCGGCAAAAAGAAAAAAGAAAAATATCATATCACAGACCGCAAAAGAGAATCGAAGATCATCCCGGCTTCCGAAATTGCCGGCCTTGAGATCTATCCGGACTGTCAGGTCGTCATCCCGCCGGCCATAAAACACGAGATCGGCGCAGATGCTCTTGCGCTGATCGTCAACGCAGGCCTCCCTGACACGGACGAGATCATGATCGCCACGGATTTCGGCACGAATGCCGAAATGGCCCTGAAAGCCGGCGGCGTCATCTATACAGGATCGGCTGCCGCCGGTCCGGCTCTTGAAGGCCAGGAGATCAGCTGCGGCGCCCTTGCGGGTCCCCACACGATCAGCGACGTCGTTCTTGAAGGTCCTTATATACGCTGCTACATCCTCAACAGCGAGATGAAACCGGAAACAGGGGATCTTGTCGATCCGGTCACAGGGATCTCCGTCGAAAAAGGAAATCTCCGCGCAAGAGGCATCACCGGAACGGGCGTCATTTCTCTGATCGAACAGGGCATCGCAGGCGGCCTCATCACGCTTCCGAAGATCAACACGCCGGACCATGTCATCCATCTGCAGGACGGCATCACTTTTATCGAAAAAGACGTCAAAGAAGCCGGAAACGCGATCGGCGCTCTGCGCGCCGGCCATATGACACTCTGTGCGGCTGCGGGCATCAGCCCGGGCGATATCAAAGTCTCCCACATGTCCGGTGCGGCCGGCACCTACATGGACGCCGCCAAAGCTTACAGGATCGGCATGAATCCGTACAACGTCGACCTGATCACGCAGATCGGCAACACGTCTCTGAAAACAGCCCGCGAGATCCTTCTCTCCGAAGACCGTCTCAGAGAACTTCAGGATATCGCATCAAAAATCGTCGGGACGCATGTCATGTTTGCAACGAGTGATGTTTTCAAGAAAATTTACATCCTCGAACTTTCCTATTGGGGCGAAGGCATGTCCTTTAAGATGTTCCGGAAATTCCTGAAGAAAAAATCTCTGCCCGAAACGGAAGAACCGACAAAAACACCGGTGATCGACAGACGCGTTGAAAGAGACATCCCCGTCTTCGGCGATGAAGGCTATCAGATGATCAGACGCACAGGCACTTATCTCGCCATGAAAGTCGAAGACCCGAGATGCGCCGAGTGGATCAAAGAATGCCCGACCCACGCCATGAGCTGGAAAGACAACATGATCCGCATCAGATCCGATCTCTGTGACGGCTCCAACTGCAGAAAATGCCGCAGAACGATCCCGCCGGACATTTTCAGCTGGGACCGCCTGACCGTCATGGATTTCCGGCCGGAAGAAACGGAAGCATCCGATCAGGAACAGGAATGAGGATCCCGGGATTCCTGTCTGTCCGGATTTTCCGGATCCTGTGATCCGGATCCCGCCGGCTTTTTCCGGATCTTCCGGGATCCGGAGGGATTCTGTGATCCGGATCTCTCCGAATCCTGTGATCCGGATCCCGCCGGCTTTCCCGGCTTTTTCCGGAATCCGGAGAAATCCTTATCCGGAACATGCAGGATCTTCCCGGCACTGAAAGACAGAAGAAACATAAAACGGGTGAAAAAAATGAAAATTCTCATTATCGGCGGGTTTCTGGGAAGCGGAAAAACAACGATGATCACCGGGATCGGAAAGTACTGCGCATCTCTCGGAAACAGGATATGCATCATCGTCAATGAGATCGGCGAAATCGGCATCGACGGTGACATCATCAGCAGATACGGTCTTGAAACAAAAGAGATCACGTCCGGATGCATCTGCTGCAGTCTGAAGATGTCGCTCAGATCTGCGGTCAGGACGATATACGACGGTTTCCGTCCGGATATCCTGCTCATCGAGCCGACAGGCATCGCCTTTCCGGGCGCCGTGAAAAAAGAGATTGAACTCATGAATCTGCCGGACGACTGTATCGTTCTGCCGCTCGTCACTCTTTTTGACGGCAGCCGTTTCAAGCAGATCATGAAAGAGATCAGACATTTCGCTTCCGGACAGATCTGCGATGCAGAGATCATCGCCGTCAGCAAAGCCGACCTCGTCGATCCGGTCATGATCCCGGTCATCAGAGAAAGTCTCCGTCAGATGAATCCGAAGGCAGAGATCGTGACCGTCTCCGCCGGAAACGAACAAAGCATGATCGATCTCCTTCATCTCGCAAACGTGATCTCATCCTGCGTCTCAGAAGGGAGATCATCATCCGGATCCGTCACGCCGGCTGAAATATCATCATCTGCTTCCGTCACGCCGGTTGAAATATCATCATCTGCTTCCGTCACACCGGCTGTAAAAATCATGCCGGCCGCTGATTCCGGACCGTCATCTGAAAATCCTGACATCTGTTATTTTTCTCTGGCATACGGGCCGGAAAGACAGGAAAACCCGGAAGATCCTGTCTTCCCGGGAGATGAAGAAGCCGGCCTCATCGTAAAAGATATCATGAAACGGATCCGCGACAGGCTTGTCTCCTTCAATCCGGATTTCGTCGGACATGTCAAACTTTCCTTTGACACCGAAGACAAAACCTTCTGCATCAATCTGACTTCCGGAGATCAGGAACCCGTCATTTCAGTCACCGACGCAGGAAACAGAAAACCCGGCTTCAAAGTTTTCGCGGCGGTATCCGGTGTCCGCCGGGAAGATATTGAAACAGCTGTCAGAGAATCCGTCAGAGATGGTTTCGAAAACGTTTTCAGAAACCATTTCAGAAAAGTCTTTCCGGACGACAGGCGGGACTGAAACGTTCAAAACACAGGCCATAAAATATATATCGGGATTACGACACCACCATATCAGGTGCAATATATTATGAAAATCTTTTACTTAGTTTTCGTATCAATGATCATACTGATCGGGACAGCATCAGCCGATCCGTTACAGCAACCATATTCAGACGACGTCCTGTCCGATATGATCGACCTGACGAAGGGACCATTTATCGCCCCTGACGGAACGGTTTTCGCATTGGCGGATGAGTCAGGGAGAATTGATCCCGATCTGTCCGACTTATCGGGTTCCGTGTCACAGGGACAAACGAACATTCATACAATTTATCGTTCATCAGGTCATATCGTCGATCTGAATTGGGGCAATACGTCAAATTCTCTCTCACTGACCTTATGTTCTCCGTTCGGTCAGAATCTCGGAACATTGTATGACAGCTCTGACGGCCGTACAGACGGCCGGATCAGAATAAGTGTCAGCAACGGGACCGGATTCTGGACATATTATGTATACGGACAAAACGTTTCCGGCAGTCAGACGTATTCCCTCAGCTGATGCTCATGAAAATAAAAACGATTGCTTGCATTATTATTTTTTCAGTCGTTCTGTTTTATGCCTCCGGAGCTTTGTTTTTCTGCTGGGAAGAATACGAATCCCGGGCAAATTACGGCGTCACATATATTTACGCCCCGGAAGGCGCAGATACGGAAAAAATAAAAGAAGAATACGGGCAGGACATTATCATAATCATGCCGGCGCCGGCGGATCCCGATACTCTGTCTGTTCCGGATGAACCGGAAAATTCATCTACGCTACGTTTCCGGGATATTCCGTTTACCATGAAACTACATGTGATATATACGACAGCCTTCGGCATGACTGTTTTTTTTCTGGATGAGACGTCCCTTCTGTTTGCATCCCGCCAGGCATATATGACCGTTTCCTGCCGGATAAAATGTAACAGATCAAAAACAAGACTTCTGATTTACGAATACATTAAAACGCATCCCGGATGCATTGCTTCTGAGATCATCTTCGATCTGAAGATCGGAAAAAGTACTTTGAGGTATCATTTAGCCTCAGATCTGAACAAAAATGTTCGCAAAATAAACGCCGACGGAAAAAGTCATTATTTCTTAAAGGCTGCCGGTTTCACAGAACAGGAAACCTTTCACATCATCCATATGAGAAATGATCTGAAATCTCAGATCTACAGCAAAATAGACGAAAACCCCGGCATTTCCGTCAGAGAACTCGCTGAGGCCTTGGATCAGAAAAAGTCTTCTGTCAGATATCATTTAAAAATAATGGCTGAATGTCAGGAGATCTGCATCAAAAAAGAAAAGAACCGGGAAACATACTACTGTATGCACGATCCTGATCTCTCCGGATCCGGCCGGGCATTGGACGATTGAACAGCCTTCCTTATTTTATTGTTTATCACATTTTTCTGTATCTGAAAAGAAACAAAATCCGATATCTGCATCAATCACCCTGCAGATATCGGAGCCCCAAAGGCAGAATCAAAATAGTTCTATTTTGTATATATTTCTTTCTGAATATTTGGTGGAATCAGATGATCAACGTTTTCCGGTCCCGTCAAAAACGTTCAAAAGACGGGTCAAAATATATTTATACAGATTATGATTTCTGTCATTCAGCCTGAAATGTTCAGGCTCGATGCTGCAGGGTTCAGTCACACAAAAACACCTTCAGCATCGGTCCCAAAGGCAAACAAAAATCGACCGGCAGTCGCTTCAATCACACAGACTCATCGACTGCCGGTACCGGATCACATCCCAAAGGTGAAAAAATGAAAAAATACATCATCTTTTCAATGCTTCTTGTTGTCTTTGCGGCAGCAACGGGCATTGTATCTGCTGAAGAATCTCCTGATGCAGGAAGCACATGGAACACTGCATGCCACACCACGATCTCCTCCGGATACAACTACATCTACGGGGGGTTCACAACATCCCCTGTTGATATGGTTGACTGGTGGAGAGATGACACCGTCACGAACAGAAGCACGATGGAAGCTTTCCTGAATGCAAACGCACTGAATCACAATGTCACTGTAGATACCTACTGCGGTTCCAACGCATCCCAACACATGGAGCACCTTCAAAAAGGCAATATGTATCGTACTCTCAAAAAAATGAATCATTCTGGTTATTCAATCGAAGTGAATGCTTTATCCTTCGATGACCTGGATTACACCGTACTTGTCTACAGACAACGACATTTCTGAAATCCATCAGAGCAGAATCATTCTGCTCTGATGATTTCTGAACCTGTATTATTCAGATTGATCGAGGCATATTTATGTCAAAAAATGAACTGATGGTAAAAACATATCTGAAATTCTGTTGTATTCCTTTTGACAGATTCCTTTTTATTCTCATTCTGTTTCTTGCCGTATCTGCCTCCATTTTTCCGTCAGGAGCATCATCCGGCAATCTTTCAGATAACATCCTTTCTGAGGAATCGATGATTCCGGAAAACACGGCCGGAATCGATATCGTTTCGATCGGTCATCTGTTCCCTGACAACAATGATCATCATGAAGGTTACAGCCCGTTTATCCACTGGTCTCCTGAAGGCTCTTTTATCATTCTCCGCCTGGCAAAATCGAATGATTCTGCCCCGGCCAAGTCCGTAAATCATTTTATCATCGGGGACGTTGAAAACAAAACATATTGTTCATTCAATCCGGGAATTTCTGACAACGATTCTACGCTTCTTTATGATATTTTCTGGATTGATGAAGGAAATCATCTGAAAATTTGGGGAAACCATTCCGGTCCCTTTGCCGGTCATCCGTTTCAGGCAATCAGTACATCGGACGGGGGGAAAATCAGAGCAGCAGGTTCTTCTGAATCTGCCTCTCTGAAAGATATTATTTATGGAAAAGGAGCCAGAATTATCTCCTTCAGTCCTGATATACAGAAATATGTTTATATCGATTTTCAGGAATCCGGATCAGACAAATACGATCATTATCTGATTGAAACTGTCGACGGATCACAGAGATATCCGTTGTTTTCAGCCTCGCTTTCGGATCCATTGTCATATTCATCTCCCGTCTGGATCGACAACGAGACTGTTTTTTATGCATCCTGTCAGACGCACTCTTCCGAACCGACACTCTACCAGAAAAGAACCGGTACCCGTCTCCTGAAAAAAAACATTCTGACCGGAGAAGAAACGATCCTTTTCGACGGAAATGAATCTGCCGGCAAGGATAACTGTTTATGTTCTTTTCTCAGATCTTATGATGCGGAAGGCCGTGTCAGACAGGATGTTTCAGAATACAATATCGACAGGATATCTGCCGACAGGAACGCAGAACATTTTCTCCTTGAATCTTACGTTTGGGATTATTCTGAATCCCCGGCTGTCCGGCATATCATATATGCCGTTCTGGACACGAAAACTTCCGAAATGACTTATTTCACCCCGATAAACAATACAGACAGTTTTTCCTGCCAATGGTCTCCGTCCGGTCCTCAGCTCCTTGTATCCGACGGCAAAACATTATCCGTCATCTCCGATTCCGGGAAAACGGTCACGGATGTTGCTTCGGGAAACATTTCACAGGAACAGTGGTTCCCGGACGGCGGAAAGATCTTTTTCATCGAAAGTGACAGAAATCTCTGCACGGTCAACGCAGACGGAACGGATCTCAGAACGATCGCTGTCCGCGGCGAGACGCACAGATCGATCTTCTCAAGCGGCACACAGGCTGAAAAGATCGTCATCGTTCCCGATCCGTCCGGTTCCGGTTACCGGATCATCTATCCGTCTGCCCTCGACAGAGACGGCCGGATGTTTTCCGGAAGCACGGATAATTTCGGCGTCCCGGATGTTTACAATCATTCGGGTTCTCTTTTCATGACCGATGAAAACGGGACGGAGATCCGTCAGCTGACATCTCCTGTCATCGGCCGGTATGATTCGGTCGAAGACGTCTCCCCGTCCGGCAGCATTCTTGTGATCGAATCGCGCGTCCATGCTGAAAATTTCTTCGATCGCGATATCTTCATCTGCGACATCGGCGATTCCGGATTTCTGTCCGGGTGGCATAAAGGCCCCGTCGGAAAAACAGACGATGAAACCCCCGGCTTTTCAGACGACCCGGGAATTTCCGGATCATCCCGGGACAATGAACGGAAAACAGATTCCGGTTTTCCTGAAAAATCTCCGGATGTCCCGAAAACGATTCCGGCATTTACATGGCTGTCGGTTATTGCCGCACTTTTTATGATCATCAGAAGGAGGCTTACTGATGAATGAAAACAACTGTTATGTAAACAAAAACATGATCTCTGACAAAACAATGTTTTCAGGAAAAAATGCATTTCCGGACAAAACAACCGTTTCGGAAGAAAACATATTTTCAGACGAAAACCCGCCTTACAGCGGCAGAAAGGAACAGGATTATGAAAGCCCCCCGGATCCCTTCAAAAGTCCTCCCGTCAAAAACCGGTTTCAGGATTCCGGAGATGCAGGATCCGGAAAAGGCAGAAACTTTTCCGGGAAACCTTCCCTTAAAGACAGACTCAATCTCCGCGCGGCAGCAACCATTGCCGGAAAAGATTTTGCAGACCGTCTTTATGAAAAAAACACGATCGTTCTGACTTTTGTCTTCATCCTGACCGTTTTCGTTTATTCCCAAAGGGGAAGCACGGATTATATTCAGATCATTGCCGTCTTTTTCCCGCTCATCGGGATCGCACTCGGCTATAATGCTTTCGTGTCGGAAAGAAACGACAGATCCCTGAACGTTCTTTTCGGCCATCCTGTTTTCAGAGACAGTCTCATCCTCGGAAAATTTCTCGCCGTTGCCGCAAGTCTGTTCTGCATCGTGATGCTTTCTTTTATGATCATTCTCGCCTCTGATTTTCTGAACACGGGCGTCATTGCGGATCCTCAGATGATCTCAAGACTCCTGATCTTCTTCATTATGACATATCTGTATCTGCTTGTCTTTGCCTCATTCAGTCTCTTTACATCGGTCATTCTCAAAGACAGCATTTCATCATTTGTCGCCGGCGCCGTTCTCTGGATCCTCCTCTGTTTCGCATTCGGCCCTCTTATCCTTGTCCTGAGTTCGATCATCACCGGAACATCCATGTTTGACGCCGCAGATCCGTTTTTCCGGGTCGCTGAACGGATCGCCGACATCTCACCGATCCACCACTATGCACAGGTCACTGTCGGAAACCTTGATCTGAGTTACACGGCAGTCAATATAATGCATGACGTCAACGGATTCCTCGACACGCGTTATACGATTGATTATCTTGTGTCGTATTACATCACGGACATCCTCTACCTTCTGGCTGTCCCTGCTGTTTTTCTGACAGCTTCGTACGTTGCTTTCATCCGCAAAGACATCCGATCCGGAGGTTCACACATGACATCAGGTTTACACACGAAATTCAATCTGCAGATCATCGGTCTGATCGCCGGAAAGGAATTTGCGGACTGCATCAGAAATCCCGTTTTCCTTCTGGTCGCAGCGACATTTACGATCGTCGTCCTCTCATGGACATATGTCAAAGGCATGGAAGTCGGCTACAGAGCCGATTTTATGGGCATGTCTGATATCATGAGAGGTTTCAAAGGAATGGCCATGATCATCGGCCGGTTTGCGCCGGTCCTCGGCATCGTTGCCGCATTCGATACCGTTATCAAAGAAATACGCTCAGGCTCCATGAATGTTCTGATGGGGCATCCTGTCTATCGGGACAATATCATCGCCGGAAAGCTTCTCGGATCGGCTGCAACTGTCTTTCTGATCATTTTCGTCTCCGTCAATATGGCAGCCGGCTGTCTCTTATCGGCATCCGGGATGCAGATGACATCCGATCAGATCATCCGCCTCGAGATCTTCGTCGTGCTGACGTTCCTTTATACATTCATCTTTTCCGGCATTGCCGTTCTTGTCTCATCAGCCGTCTCAAAACCGGATACTTCCCTGATCACCGACATCCTGATCTGGCTTGTTCTGATCGTTCTTTTCTCTCAGATCGCCTACACTTCGTTCTATATGTTCACAGACGATTTCCTGCTTGCCGAAAAGTATTCCCTCCTTCTCCTGAAACTGTCTCCCGCACATCATTATGCCCTCATATCAGCCGGGATCCCGGACGTCATGAAAGAGTCTTTTTCCTATCAGCCTGAGATCATGGGGATTTTCGATACCGGACACAGCCTGACGGAATGGGCGGGCGCCTTTTCGGGGAATCTGATCGTTCTGATCGCTGCCGTCTGCATCCCTTCCGTTCTGTCGTTTGTCATTTTCCTGAAAAAAGACATTACGCTGACAAAATAACGGGGCATTGCCATGTTGTATCAAAAAAATGAAAGCATGATCCGCGAAGGAATTTACGGCAGATCGTTTTTCCGGCTATATCCGGGAACATCCTCCGGGGTCGTCCGCATAGGAAAATCCGTCGTTTCACTGATCCTGCTTTCGATGCTGTTTGTCTTTTTATCGATATCTCCTGCCGGCGCTTCGTCTGACTGGTCATCGGTTGCCGTTATCAATACGATCACCGGAAAAACGGCTTATCCGGGCGATACGGTCGAGTTTTCCCTTACGCTTGAAAGCGGTTATGAGAGAACGGAAGACGGCTGGTGTTCTCTTCAGGTCTATGATTTTCCGGAAGGCTGGGATGTCGGCTTTTACAAAGACGGATCGCGGATTACGAATCTCTATTTTGCTGCCGGCAATACTGAAAAGATTCCGGTCACACTTCGCATCAAAACGCCGGACGATGCACAGGAAGGAGATTACGCGGTCTATGTCCGCTTCAGACCGGATGAAGGCAGATCGATCTATCGTGAATTCGTTGTCAACATCGACAGAAAAACGGAGCCGAACATCGAATTTTTCTCAGATACGCCGGGGCTTGAGATTTCTTCCTCAGGAGACGTCCGGTTTCACGCGACACTGAAAAACAAATACGAACACCGTATCACCGCCGACCTTGAAACGGAAAATGTTCCTGCGGGATGGACGGTTGAATTTTTTTACGAATCAGACGGCAGCTACCGCCTGAAAAAACTTTCTGTCGGTCCTGGTGAATCCGGAGATTTTTATCTCAAAGTCAGGCCTGCTCTGAATGAAACAAACGGGGTTTACACATTTACGGCCAGGGCTGTGCCTGAAAACGGAGACCGCGGCATCCCGCTGAACTTTACGGTTATTGTCAACAACGAACTTGAAGACGAAAACATCCTCTCCGTATCCGGTTCCGTCAACCGTATGGAACTGAATCCCGGAGAATCCAAAACCATTTCCGTGACGGTCAGAAACACCGGTGACAAAACGCTTCAGAACATCAACCTGAGGATACAGAGTCCTTCCGGCCTGACAACGGATCTGAACAGTTTCGGAAACACCAAAGAACTCAGACCCGGCGAATCATGGACTGCCGCCGTCGATGTCACGGCCAGGGCAGACGCCGGCTCAGGCACGAAAGAAATCCTGATCCGTGCCGTCAGTGATGAAACGCAGAGTCAGGACGAAAGAATAGAAGTCACGATCGAAAAATCTGAAAGAAGCGGTCTGATCGGGATCGGTCTGATCGTCGCAGCGGTCCTTTTCATGGGGCTGATCTTCTTTAAATTCGGCAGACGGTAACGCTGTTGTTGCCGCTGCTGTTATCTCTGCTGCTTCATTGTTTATCCTGTCACGAATGCTGCTGAAATGAAAAACGGAATGATGAAATCAGGAGAATAAAAACACACATACAGGTGAAATAATTATGACCGGAACTGAAAATATTATCGAATTGACGGATCTGACAAAAATATTCGGAAAAGAAAAAACCGTTGTCGATCATCTGAATCTGTCTGTTGCCCGCGGCGAAATTTTCGGATTTGCGGGCCCTAACGGCGCCGGAAAGACAACGACGATGAAAATGATGCTCGGTCTTCTGGAACCGACGGAAGGTTCCGGCCGGGTTCTGGGTCACGATATCGTCCGCGATGTCATCCATATCCGTGAGAAGACGGGATTCATGCCGGAGCCGGCAGGCTTTTATGACCACCTGACAGCCCGTCAGAATCTCCGGTTCTATTCAAAATTTTACAGGATGTCAGACGATGTCCGTGAAAAAAAGATTGAAGATCTCCTGTGTCTTGTCGGACTTGAAAAAGCGGCCGATCAGAAGATCGGCGGCTTTTCAACAGGCATGAGAAAGAGATTCTGCTTTGCGCAGGCGCTGATCAACGATCCGGAGATCCTTTTCCTCGATGAACCGACGAGCGGCGTCGATCCGAAAGGTTCTCAGATGATGCGTGATCTGATCCGGAAGATCAGCAGAGAAAAAAACGTTACCGTCTTTCTCAGTTCACATTCCATGGAAGAGATCGAGAGCATCTGCGACAGGATCGGAATAATGAACAAAGGAAAGCTGGCTGCTGTCGGTACGATCGATGATCTGCGGAAAAAAGCAGCCGAAAAAGAGGGTTTCTGCCGGATATTGAACGTCTCCGGGATCCCGCCGGAAATCACAGCCGGTCTTCTCCGGGAAATCCCGGGATTCATCTCCGCGGAAGTCAGAAACGGATCAGTCATCCTTTTCACGAAAAACGACAACAGAGAAGCAATCTCAGCAACTGTCACAAAAGCGGGCGGCATGATCCTCGGATTCGAAGAAAAAAGGATGTCACTTCAGGATATCTTCATGAAACTGACTGAAAACGACTGAAAACGACTGAAAAAGGTAAAAAAACTGAAACGACTGAAAAGGGGAAAAGAGACCGAAACTGCAATTTCATCACACAGGCACAGGACAGACAAAAAACACTCGCCGCATCATCAGACCGGAGATGCATGACACAGGACGGAACAACTGCGGAAAGAGGAACTGAAAAACCGGCCGGCGGTCCGGGATACCCGCCGGTCCGGATGATCCTCTGTATTATCCGGCCGGTTTCATTTTCAAAAACCTATTTATAAACACAGGACCATTACTGACCGATCCATATGTCTGAATTTACGAATGCGGGGAATCGTTTTTTACTCCTCTGAAATGAAAGGCAGAAAAATTACTGTTTTTGACACGACGCTCAGGGACGGGGAACAGACGCCGGGCGTTTCTGTGACAGTCGATCAGAAGATCGCGATCGCTCAGCAGCTTGACAGACTCGGCGTCGACGTCATCGAAGCCGGTTTTCCTGTCTCCTCTCCGGGCGACATGGAAGCTGTGAAAAAGATCCATGATCTCCGCCTGAATGCGGAGCTGTGCGGCCTTGCCAGATCCCTGACGAAAGACGTTGATGCCTGTATCGACTGCGGCGTCGATATGGTCCATGTTTTTATCCCGTCATCCGATCTCCAGAGAGAAAACACGATGAAGATCTCCCGGGAAAACGCGATCGCAGAAGCCGTCGACATCGTGGAATATGTCAAAAGATACGGCCTGAAATGCATGTTCTCACCGATGGATGCGACGCGCGCTGATTTCGGTCATCTTTCCGAAATGATCCGGGCGGTCAGAAAAGCCGGCGCGGACATCATCAATATACCCGATACGGTCGGCATCATGACACCGTCATCGACGGGACGCTTCATCACGGCGCTCCGTCAGGAAGCGGATGTGCCCTACGCCGTCCACTGTCACAACGATTTCGGACTTGCCGTCGCCAACACGATCGCCGGCGTCGAAGCAGGAGCCTCGGAAGTCCAGGTCACAATGAACGGTATCGGCGAGCGCGCCGGAAACGCTTCTCTGGCAGAAGTCGTGATGGCGCTTCAGTCACTCTGCGGCTGCCGGACGAACATCAATACGGAATATCTCCTCGAGACGTCGAAACTCGTTCAGAAACACTTCTGGATCCCTGTCCTTCCGACGACGCCGATCGTCGGCGAAAATGCATTCGCGCACGAATCCGGCATCCACAGCCGCGGCGTCCTGACGGATCCCGAGACATTCGAGCCCGGCATGATGACGCCTGAGATGGTCGGCCAGAAAAGACGGATCATCCTCGGCAAGCACGCCGGAAGATTCGCCGTCAGAAAAAGCCTTGAATCCGCCGGCATATGCCCTTCGGATGCCCAGCTCGAAGAGATCGTCGCCGTCATCAAAGGCATCGGCGACAAAGGCCGCGAAGTCACGGATGCGGATCTTTTCGAAGTTGCCTCGATCGTCATGAAAACAGGTCCGACGGAAAAGATGGTCACGCTCAAAGAAGTCTCCGTCCTGACGGGAAACCTCGTCACGCCGACGGCCGTCATCAAAGCAACGGTCAACGGCTGCGAACGCCTCGCCGCAAAACCCGGCGTCGGCCCCGTCGATGCTGCGCTCAGCGCCGTCGAAGAGATCGTCGGCTCGACACGCTTCAAAATGGAGGACTTCCGGATCGAATCCGTCGGCGCCGGCGCCGATGCCCTCGCCCGCGTCCGCATCGTCGTCAGAGATGAAAAAGGCCACATGATCACCGCCAAAAGCGCCGATTCGGATATCGTCCTCGCCTCCGTCGAAGCGCTCGTCAATGCCATGAACATCCTCGCGCAGATGGAATAACGATCGGCGCGGGGAAAAAAGTTCAGAAGATTTCTGTTATCCGGAAATCCCGTTATCCGGAAATCCTGTTATCCGGAAATCCCGTTATCCGGAAATCCCGTTATCCGGAAATCCCGTTATCCGGAAATCCTGTTATCCGGAAATCCCGGATCTTCCCGGAAATGAAAATCCGGGATTTTTCTCTTTTTTCATGATCTTTTTCATGATCTTTTCGATAAGGCTTTCCGGATTAATTTTATTTCTATCTGAAAAAGTATTTATTTTCGGAAGTTTTTCAGATAGCTGTCTGAACTTCATCGGAAAGAATCCTGCTGAATAAAACAGGACAAACGCCCCGGGAATACAGGAGATTAAAAATGACGCTCATCGACAGGCCCGCTTATCTGGAAAAACTGATCCGGCAGAAGGACAAAGACATAATCAAAGTGATCACCGGCGTCAGACGCTGCGGTAAATCTGTTCTTCTTTTTGATATTTTTTACAGATATCTTCTGGAATGCGGCATCGACGACAGCCACATCATAAAGATCAATCTGGAAAACAAAGAAAACGAATCCCTGAGAAATGCGGATTCTCTGTACAGACATATACTGGAAAAAATAACGGATGATCCGTCAGATCAGAAATATTATGTCATGATCGATGAAATACAGTATGTCGACGGATTTGAAGATCTCGTCAACAGTCTGAAAAACAGAAAATGCGACGTTTACATCACAGGGTCAAATTCAAAACTTCTCTCAAAAGACATCAGTACAGCTCTTCGCGGACGCAGTATTGAGATCCACGTCTTCACGCTTTCATTCCGGGAATATTATTCTTATGTCGGAGGGGACAAAAGAGACGCTTTAAACCAATATCTCCTCTACGGCGGCTTTCCTTATGCGGCAACCGAACCGGATCCGTCTGACAAGATCGATTATCTGAAAATGCTCGGAAACACGATCGCCGTCAAAGACATCATCGAAAGGCACAACATAAGAAATGAAGATGCTTTCATCGCTGTCTACGATTTCGTCTGTTCAGCCATCGGCTCTGTCATCAGCCCCAAAAAGATATCAGACACCCTGAAATCAAACGGGCATAAGACGATCTCGCCCGAAACAGTCGGAAACTACATGACATATCTGTGCGATTCTTTTCTGTTCAGAAAAGTCTGCCGTTATGATGTCCGCGGAAGGCAATATCTGAAAACTCTCTATAAATTTTATGCCTCAGATATCGGTCTCCGGAATGCCGAACTCAATTTCCGGCAGATCGAACCGACACACGCTCTTGAAAATATTATTTATATCGAACTCGTCAGACGCGGATATATGGTCGACATCGGAAAAAACAACGACAAAGAAATAGATTTCGTCGCATCCGACACCAAAAACACTTACTACATCCAGTCTGCCTACAGTATCACCGATCCTGCCAAAAAAGAACAGGAGATAAGATCTTTCAGACATCTCGATGACGGATACAAAAAAATCATCATCACGATGGATGACGACCCGTTCACACATATCGGGAACGGATACAAAAAAATCAATATCCTGGATTTCCTGCTGGATGAAAAATCACTGGAAACAATATGAAACGGGATATGAAATATGAATACAATATGAAACGGAATGGATATGAAACGGAACGGATATGAAACGGAACGGATATGAAACGGAATGGGTATGAAAACAAAATATGAGGTGACCTGAAAACGGAAGACGTCCCGTTTCCGGGCGTTTTCCTGTTTTCATGACTTTTCCGTCTTATGACTTTGTTTTCATCCTTTTTCCGGTTTCATACCTTAAAAAAAGAAAATCCTTTCTTCCGGTCATTCTTTTCCGGCGTTTTTGGCTTCTTTCTGAACCCTTATGTATTCGATCGCTTCTTCGGCGAGATCTTTTCCGCCGGATGCAGCGAGCTGTTTTCCGAGTTCTGCGGCTTTTTCCTGCCAGTTGTCGGCGAGGATGTGTTCCGAGATGCGGATGCTTCTGGAACCGTCGACGGAGAGGACTTCCGCGCGGACGAAGATCGTCTTTCCGTTGGCGTCGAATTTCGCAAAAGCGCCGATCGGCGTCGTGCAGCCGCCTTCGAGGTCTCTGACGACGAGCCTTTCGATCGCGGTCTCTATCTCGGAGTTCTTATCGTTCAGAAGAGAAACAGCCTCGACGGCAGGCGTTCCTGCCAGAGCCACGACGGCGACCGTTCCCTGATTCGGAGACGGACAGAAATCATCGATCGGAAGCCTCGTCCTGACGATGTGGTCCCAGCCCATCCTTTCAAGACCGGCCTCTGCCAGAATGATCCCGTCGTACTGCCCTTCATCGAGTTTCCGGAGACGCGTGTCGATATTGCCGCGCAGGTCTTTGATCACGAGATCGCCTCTGTAGCGGAGAAGCTGCGCCTTCCGGCGCAGAGAACTCGTTCCGATGACGGAGCCCGGAGGCATTTCATCGATCGTCTTTCCGTCTTTCGTGAGAAGGACATCGAAAGGCGAATCTCTTTTGATGACAGCGGCGGTGATGAGCTGCGGCGGTCTTTCCGTCGGCAGATCCTTCATGGAGTGAACGGCGATCTCGATGCCGTCAGAGACCATGATCTCATCAAGTTCCCTGACAAAAGCGCCGACGCCGCTCGATACCTGATAGAGCGGTCTGTCCGTGAAACGGTCACCGTCCGTCTTAATGATCTTTTCACCCGTTACGAACCCTTTTTCTTCAAGCAGTTTTGCGACATGTCTCGTCTGTGTCAGGGCAAGATTGCTGCCGCGTGTTCCGATGATCATGATTTTTCCTCAGTTTTATTTTCCCGGGATCAGAGACAGTCTGCGACAGCCTCTTCCGTTTCCCGGAAGTCCTCTTCCGTGTGCGCGAATGAAATGAAATTCGTCTCGAACTGCGACGGCGGGAGGAAAATTCCCCTGTTAAGCATTTTCCTGAAGAATTCCATATATCCGGCGGCATCGCATTTCAGGACATCCTGATAATTGTGCGGCTCCTCTCCGAAAAAGATCGTGAACATCGAGGAGATGCCGCCGACGAAATAATCCTTCTTTTTATCAGAAACGATGTCAGAAAGCGCTTTTCTGAATGCGTCGCCGCGGGCGTTGAGCGTTTCGCAGACGTTGTTCTTTTCCATGAAATCGAGCATGGCAAGTCCGGCCGCCATCGAGGCCGGATGTCCGCTGAAAGTACCTGCCTGGTAGACAGGCCCCTGCGGCGAGATCATTTCCATGATCTCTTTCCTGCCGCCGAAAACACCGACCGGCATACCGCCGCCGACGATCTTTCCGAGCGTCGTCAGATCGGGCCTGACGCCGAAATACTTCTGCGCGCCGCCCATCGAAAGACGGCATCCCGTGATCACTTCATCGAAAATGAGGAGGACATCATTTTCTTCAGTCACTTTCCGGAGATCTTTAAGATAATTTTCTTTCGGAAGAACAGTGCCGATGTTTCCCATCACCGGCTCGATGATGACGGCTGCCAGATCCGATCTGTTCTTTTCAATGATGTCCGTCATGACTTCTATGTCGTTATACGGCGCCTGAAGCGTGTTCTTCGTCACATCCGCCGGGATTCCCGGAGAATTGGGCTCGCCGTGCGTCGTCGCGCCGGATCCCGCTTTGACAAGAACGGCATCGTGCGCGCCGTGGAAACCGCCTTCGATCTTGATGATCTTGTCTCTTCCCGTAAAACCGCGGGCCAGACGGATCGCGCTCATGGTCGCTTCCGTTCCGGTCGACACGAAACGCATCATCTCAACGGACGGATACAGTCCCGAGATCCGTTCCGCCAGCTTCACTTCAAGTTCGGACGGCGTTCCGTAGAGCCAGCCGTTATCCAGCTGTCCTGCGATCGCATCTTTCAGGACCGGATGCGCGTGGCCGAGGATCGCCGGGCCGTAGGCCAGACAGTAATCGATGAGTTCATTGCCGTCAGCATCATAGAGTCTGGATCCTTTCGCGGACGCCGTGTAGAACGGAAACGGTCTGATCGCTCTGACCGGACTGCTGACACCGCCCGGGATCAGGCCTTTGGCTCTTTCATACAGTTCTTTCGATTTTTCAAAATCCATGATTCTTCCTCTGATCTCTTTTTCTTTTCTGTCTTTTCCGGATCTGTTTTTTCGATTTCCTTTTCCGGATCGCTTCTCTTCCCTGAGCATCCGGGCGACTTCTTTGGCGTAATAAGTGATGATCATGTCTGCGCCGGCTCTTTTGAAGCAGATCATGGCTTCCCTGACAGCTTTCTTTTCATCCAGCCAGCCGTTCTGTGCGGCGGCTTTGATCATGGCATATTCGCCGCTGACCTGATAGACGGCCGTCGGCATGCTGAATTCCTCTCTGAGCCTGCGGAGGATATCCAGATAAGGCATGCCGGGCTTTACCATGATTATGTCGGCACCTTCGAAAACGTCAAGCTCCGTTTCACGGACAGCTTCGTCTCCGTTGGCGGGATCCATCTGATAACCTGTTCTGTCACCGAAGGAGAAACCGGATTCTGCGGCGTCACGGAACGGACCGTAATAGCAGGAAGCGTATTTGGCGGAATAGGACATGATCGGGATATTCGTAAAGCCCGCATCATCAAGCGCAGTCCTGATCGCTTCGATCATGCCGTCCATCATGCCTGACGGCGCGATGATATCTGCGCCGGCTTCTGCCTGGCTGACGGCGATCTTGCCGAGGAGCGGCAGTGTGAGATCGTTATCGACGTCTTTCGTTTTCTCATCGATGATGCCGCAGTGGCCGTGACTCGTGTATTCACACATGCACAGATCCGTGATGACGATGATGTCTTTTCCGAAAGCTTCCTTGATGCGGCGGGTCGCTTCCTGAACGACGGCATGTTCGCCGTACGCCTGGTGTCCTTCGGGGTCTTTTTCTTTCGGGATGCCGAAAAGAAGGACGGCCGGAATGCCCAGATCGACTGCTTCTTTCACCGCATCCGCAGCCATCGACAGCGGCCAGTTGAAAACACCCGGCATGGAAGGCACTTCTTTTTTCTCGTCGATCGTTTCATTGATAAAAAGCGGATAGATCAGGTCATTGACAGAAAGAGAGGTCTCACGGACCATGTCTTTGATCTTTCCGTTTCTCAGTCTTCTCATTCTTGTTTCAGGAAACATGTTCACCCTCTGATTTCCATAATGCTGCTTCACGATCAGGTTTCAATATAATGTCGTCATCATCATTTTTGTGATCTTCATGAATACGATCATGACGTTCCTTCCGTCCGTTTCTTTATTGTCCGTCTGACGGGGGACAGGCACATTTCAGGCCTTCAGCGCGTTTTTCTTCAGGAACGTCTGTTTTTTCGCCGTCTTCGTCATCAAAAACGGCTTTTTCTTTCTGCACCGGTATGTGGTCGATGCCGAAGATCTCGGCAACCGCTTCAAGCAGGCGGTCGTCATCCTGCTCTGCGGCATAACGGAGCATTTTCGTCGGTTCAGCCAGGACCTGGTTGGCGATGGCATGGGTCAGTTTCTCAAGAACATTCTGTTCATAGTCGCCGATCGTGTGTCTCACGCTCAGCTTCGTGACGGCTTTTTCTTTTTCTTCTTCCCGGATCGCATACACATTGCGGTAAAGTTCCGAGATGAGGCGGTCTGCTTTTCTGTGTTTGAACTGCTTTTTGAGAAGTTCCGTCTCTTCTTCGATGATCGCCATGACCTTGACCGCTTCGTTTTTGCGTGTCTCGAGAGTCTTTTTGCTGATGACGCTCAGGTTGTCGATGTTGCAGAGCGTGACGTTTTCGATCTCTCCGACACTTTCTTCGATGTCGCGCGGATTGGCGATATCGACCAGGAAGAGCGGCTTTCCGTTTCTGGTTTTCATGGCAGCTTCGACTTTGTCTTTCGTGATGACATAGTGAGGCGCGCCGGTCGCGCTGATCACGACGTCGGCTTTGTCGAGATACGCCGGCATGTCATCGAACTGGATCGCTTCGCCGCCGAGTTCGTATGCCAGATCTTTGGCTTTCTGAAATGTCCTGTTGGAGATATAGATGCCTTCCAGATCTTTATCCGCCAGCGCCTTTGCGACAAGGACGCCCATTTCACCGACACCGACGACGAGGATCTTCTTTCCGTCAAGACCGCCGAGGCAGTCTTCTGCCAGTTCGACGGCGGCTGATCCGATAGACACTGATCCTTTGTTGATCATCGTCTCGGTCCTGGCGCGTTTTCCGACCTGGATGGCTTTCGTGAAGGCCGTATCAAGGATCTTTCCGATCGTCCTGTGTTTGACGGCAAGGCTGTAAGCACCTTTGATCTGCCCGAGGATCTGGTCTTCACCGACGATCATGGATTCAAGACCGCAGGCAAGCCTGAGAAGATGGAGGACGGATTCATCGTTATCATAGAATTCAACGATATTGGAAGAAACACCCAGATCTTTCGCAAATCTGAAAAGAGAACTGCTTCCTTTCTCGGAAACAATGTAGACTTCCGCGCGGTTGCACGTTTTTAAAATAACACATTCGTAAACATGCTCATCATCATAAAGTTTTTTCATCAGGTCCTCTGCACTCTGATTCCATGCAGATTCCATTTCGGCAATCGTTGCCTTCTTATGGGAGATGACCATGCTTGATATCTCATTCATGAAAACCGACCATTCCTGATTGTGTTTTAAGATTACACCGGACGACGGGGATCCTCCGGATCAAAACCGATACACAAACGTCTGTATATGTGATAAATCTAACCCAAAACAGAACGTCTTCGGCCTTCCGGCATCTCTGTTCCTGCTTTTTTCCGTATTCTCCCTTTGTCTCCTGCTCCTTTCCGTCTTCTTCCTTTGTCCTGTTCCTTCCCGTCTTCTCCCTTTGTCCTGCACCTTTCCGTCTTCTTCCTTTGTCCTGTTCCTTTCCGTCTTCTCCCTTTGTCTCCTGTTCCTTTCCGTCTTCTCCCTTTGTTCTTCTCCCTTCCGTATTTTTATGACATTCCCGTATCTCTGATTTTTTTCAGAACTCTCATTATGTTATGAAAAACTCTTTTTATATGTTGCAGTCGTTTATTTGCTGAGGTGTTTTTATGAAATTCACTCAGATCCTTGTATTGCTCCTCATCCTTGCCGTCGGCGTTTCTTTCGCCGGCTGCGTGGGAAACAATGATGATAAACAGCCGTCCGGCGCCGAAGACACACCGTCTTCCGCTGACGCGAAGGACGACCCGATCCTCGGTGTCTGGGACGGTTATGAGCGCGGCGGAAACATGCAGCTCGTTTTCTATGACAACGGGACGGTTTCCGTGAACTTCCGCGATCAGCCGGCTCTTCTGAAAACCTGGACGCTTGACGGAAAGACTTACCGGATCTACGACGCCGACGGTTACAATTCCGCCAACGTCACTTTCCAGAACGACAACACGATCCAGTATGCCACATCCGGCGCAGTCCTCTATTCACTCTCCAGAAACAACGCCCAGGCCGGAAACATCATCGGAACATGGGAAGGCTATGACCGCAACGGAAAAATGCAGCTCATCTTCAGCGATGACGGAAAAGTCATCGTCAACTACCGCGATGCTCCGGGACTCACCAAGACCTGGAAGCAGGAAGGAAGCACGTATCTGATCTACGATGATGACGGCTACAATTCCGCAAAAGCTGTTTTCCAGAACGAAAACACACTTCAGTACACGACATCCGGCGCTCTTCTCTACACGCTGACGAGAGTCGGATGAACTGCCGATGAAAACCGGAAGGAAAACGGGGACAGAAGACCCGGAAATCCTAAATACATCCGGACAGATTTTCCGTGAAGCTGTCGCATTCTGCAGAAGAACGCGGCAGCTTCACACAGGCACAGCTTTTTTCCCGCAGCCTGTATTTTCCGCTGACCGGTGCGATCTTTTTTTGCCTTCTGTCTCATGCGATCCTTTTATTATTCACGTCATTTCTCATCTTACAGACTTTTCTCATCTTACAGACTTTTCTCATCTTACAGACTTTTCTCATCTTACAGACTTTTCTCTTTTCATATGTATTTAATTTG
>JAGAEB010000040.1 GCA_017613335.1 Methanosarcinaceae archaeon | reverse complement strand
GCCGGAAGAAGAACAAAATACCTTCAAAGCTACACTGATGCGTTTTAACAGAGTTTACTCTTTTATCACGCAGGTCTGCCGTCTTTTTGATAAAGACATACACAAATTCAGCGCGTATTCCAAATACCTTATCACTGATCTTCCGAAAGGAAGAAATTTCAAAAATCTTGACGACGCAATTGACCTTGAATATTACCGTCTCAGAAAAAACTTCGAAGGAAGCATCAGTCTCGAATCCGTCTCTGCAGGATTTGCACCGATTTCCGGAAATGCCGGAAGATCTGAACGTCAAAAAAACTTCCTGGCAGAAATTATCGAGGAGATTAATCAAAAATACGGAACAGAATTCACAGAAATGGACAAAGTTCTTCTTCAGATAGAAAATGATTACGCGAAGGATGAAAAACTGAAAAACTATGCCGTTGATAATGATTTCAGAATGTTCATTGACCTTTTTGACAATATGTTCTACGGGATAGCAGCAGAACGTTATAAACAGAATGATAATTTTTTCAAAATTCTACTCTCTGATCCTGAAATAATGGAAAAGATCAAAAAAGGACTGGGACAAAGTCTTTACGACAGGCTGAAAAGACAATATGAAGAAAGCAAAAAACAATCGTCCGGATTCATGTATCAGGAATCATCTCAGGTTCCGGAATCTGTCAGTGAAGAGAAAGAAGTTTATGACAGTTCAGCAGACCGGGACAGCAGTTCCTCCGAAGATCCTGTTAATGATGATAACGATTCAGATGATAATTCACGGTAACCTTTCATCACCCTCTCCCTGAAACACCTTTCAGGAACTCCCCAAATGGACGACCTCACCCGACAAAAGAAAACATCGAAATATTCATTTTCAGAATCGTGTCCTGCCGTCCACTCTCTGATCAGAAAAGATTATATTCAACAGAATTCTTAATTTACAGAGATTATCTGGGAGGGTCTTATCATGCTTTGGACTTTTGTCGGAAAACTTATCGGAATCCCCGGTCTCAGCACGGTTGAGCAGAATGTTGAATCTCTCGAGCTTGAAAAGAACATCGGCAGAAAAGATCAGGCGATCCGCGCTGTTGCAGGAACACTCGCTCTCGTGGCGCTTTCTTTTGTCCGGAGAGGGCTGATCATCCGCTATCTTCTGGGCCTTATCGCGATAGCGGGCCTTGTGACTTCTTATCTCAGGTTCAGTCCGGTGTATGCGCTGATCGGATACAGCAGCCGTAAGAACAAAAGAAGAAAATGACAGTGCAGGATTGACTGTCTGACTGCATCTGATCGTTCCGGATCCGTCAGGCGCTGATCCGGGATCCTGATCCAGGATTTACATATCCTGATTCCGGATTCTGTATCCTGATCCCGGATTTCGTATCCCGTATCCTGATGTCTTCCGGAAACTCTTTTAACAGACTTGACAGACCGATCGGCCGGCCGGCAGATCGGCCGCTTTTTATGACGTCTTATGATGACATCTTTTTCTGATCCCCAGAATATGCCTGAAAACGGGCGTGATGCTGATGTCCGGCTTTTACGCCCTGACGGCATCACTGTCCGTTTCCTGGGTCCTGTCCCGCCGGCGGAGATCCTGATGTTTCAGGATAAGGCAAAAACACTTTTTTTCTGTGAGAAATGCATCAATTACGGAAAACAATAGGGCTGTCCGCCGTTTTCACCGTCGTATGATGCGGTCGCATCGCCTTACAGGCATCTTTTTCTTTTCAGGTGGAGTGTTCCGCTTTCTGATCCGGATCTGTTTTCATCCAATTTTTCCGGGACGGGCATCGCATCCGGTGCTCCGGGAACCGGCCGGGATCCTGAAAACGACAAAATTTCCCGGACGGACGGTCTGATCCTGAAGGCGGCCAACCGGTTTCTGAAGACCGTTTCCGACAGAACGCTGATCAGGCTCTCTTCCGGTCTCGGGACGTATATCCCGGCGGGACACTGCCGGCTGTGCGCCAGGTGCAGCTGCCGCAGAGGGCTGCCCTGCGTTCATGAAAAAGACGTCCGGTACAGTTTCGAATCTCTCGGCGTTTCCGTCGGAGACGTGGCTGAAAAATTCTTCGGCGAAAAACTCTGCTGGTACCATATGCGCGCGAAAGATGAAAACACCGGGGCTTTTCCGGAAACGGATCTTTCAGCCGGCCTTCCGGCGGAGACAGCCGTCTACGGCGCTCTTCTGACAAATGAAGATATCAGCTGCGCTTCTCTGATGTCATCCTTCTCTGACGTCATCCTTCTCTGATGTCATCCTTCTCTGATGTCATCCTTCTCTGACGTCATCCTTCTCTGACATCATTCTTCTCTGATGCCATACATCATTCTTCTCTGACATCACGCATCGGGAATGAAACGATCATGGCCTGCCGCGCAGAAACAGAAACTGTTATGACTGAAAAACGAGTATTAACAGTCATCTGAACGGGAGATATCCCGGGTTCGGAACATTTCCGTTTATCTCTGATCCGTCTTCTGATCATGCCGGTGTTTATCCTGCATTCTTCTGTCCTGATCATGCGGGCTGTCCCGCATTCCGGATCATTGCAGGATCAGATCCGGCATTTTATCTTTTGACCGCATCTTTTGATTTTCGGTTGTTGTCAGAATGACGGCTGTTCCGGCGCCCTGCCGGAAGCCGTCTGTTCTGCATTTGGTGATTTTATGAAACAGATTTTTGCATTATGCCTCATCCTTGTGACAGCAGTCGCGATGTTTGCCGGATGCGTCGGCAGCAACACGCCTGAATCCTCTGAAAAGGAACCTGTCACTTACGTCATCCTTGACGAAGCGCTCGCGCCGGAATCCTACGGCGTCGGCATGAGAAACGACGACATTGCTCTCGCTGCAGCCGTCCAGAAAGCCCTTGACGACATGTCCGCCGACGGCACGGCCGCCGCCATCTCCGAAAAATGGTTCGGCGAAGACCTTTTCCTGCACAATGCCGACTGGGTCGAAGGCGAACTCGTCCCGGCCGAAAATGATACATCCCTTCAGTACATCCTCGACAGAAAATACATGATCGTCGGCCTCGACGACAGCTTCCCGCCGATGGGATTCAGAGACGAAAAGACGAACGAGATCGTCGGTTTCGACATCGACCTCGCCAAAGAAGTCGGAAAGAGACTCGGCGTCGAAGTCAGATTCCAGCCGATCGACTGGTCCGCCAAAGAAATGGAACTCTCCCAGAAAAAGATCGACATGATCTGGAACGGCATGACGATCACCGACGAACGCGTCGCCAACATGGCCTTCGGAAAACCGTACATCGAAAACAGCCAGGTCGTCGTCGTCGCCTCCGACTCCGGCATCAAAAACCTTTCCGATCTGAAAGGAAAAGTCGTCGGCGTCCAGAGAGGATCCTCCGCCGTCGATGCCATCGACGCCAACCCGGAACTCAAAGCCTCCTTCAAAGAACAGGTCGAATACGATACGAACCTCAACGCCTACCTTGACCTCAAAGCCGGCAGAGTCGATGCCGTCGTCATGGACATCATCGTCGCCGGCTACATCATCTCCACCGATTCTGCATAAATCAGCAGCTGACGGAAATGATCCCGTCCGGAATGATTCCGAAAAATGATTCCGTCCGGAATGATTCCGAAAGAATGATTCCGTCCGGAATGATTCCGAAAGAATGATCCCGTCCGGAATGATTCCGAAAGAATGATCCCGTCCGGAATGATTCCGAAAGAATGATCCCGTCCGGGATCTTCCCGCAAATATCTGCCCGTCACGGGCCGGTCCTCAATGGCTTTTCAGTCATTGAGGATCTCTTTTTTCTCAGATGCGTTTTTCAAAACAGTTTCAGACCCGTTTTTTCAAAGAAGTTTTTCAGACCCGTTTTCCCGGACCTGTTTTTTCGGACCGGTTTTTCTTCAAACCCGAAAAACTTCCGGAGTTCCTTTTTTTCTTTCAGGTCTTCCGCCGTAAACCCGAAACCCGATGCCCCCGCAAGCCTTACGACGCGGTCCAGAAATTCGTCATACGGCAGTTCAGACCATTTCTCCGGGATCTCCGATCTGATCGTTCCGCCGTCATTGTGACCGTAGCCGCCGTACCACGCTTCATCAAGCTGCGCCTCGAAAGTGCCGTCATCCATTCTGACGAATTCATACCAAGAAACCCATTTTTCCTGATCGTCCGGACCGCCCCGGCCTTCTCTGAGCGGCGCCGTATAATCTTTCGGCGAACAGCCCTTTTCACCTTCCTGCGCACGCCGCCGGTAGATCAGAAATCTCTTTCCTGTCTCATTGGGCATCCTCATCATTCTGAAAGGACCGCTTTCATAAATGACCCTTTTCCTGCCCTGAACACGGTTCGTCTTTTTCATCAGATCCTCAAAAAACGGGATCGGTCCGTTCTGCTCAATATTCCGGCCGATATTCTTTAAAAGACCCGCCTGTTTCAGTTCATCCCTGATATGGTCCGGAATATGACGATAAGCCTCGTATGAAACCATGCCGTCATCAAAAACATAATAGATGCCGATCTTCTCGTTTCTGTATGCCGGAATGTATTCTTCTTCAATGTATCTGTCACAGGTCATGACCGGATCCCCCTTTTTTTATCGGATTTCCCTTTTTTTCTTCTTATCGGATCTCCTCTTTTCCGCGGAAACAGTATCCCCCGCGGGCCTTCGCTTTTTCAAGAAATGTTTTCAGCGCGGCGCATTCAAGAATCTTCTCATAGCAGGTGCCCCAACACATGCCGGCAATATCTTCCTGCGTGAAAGTTCTGTAAAAATCATCCGGAAGATCTTTTCTTATTTCTCCGCCGCCGTTGTTTCCGGCAGAACTTCCCTGACAGAAATTCTCCTGAAGGATGAAGGCACTGCCGACAGGACTGAATCTTAGTGTGATGACATCGGCGCCGCCGCACTCAAAATAATTTCCGGCGCGTGCGATCTCAAT
>JAGAEB010000039.1 GCA_017613335.1 Methanosarcinaceae archaeon | reverse complement strand
CGCCTCTGACGTTTTCGAGCATCTTCTTTTTCAGGTCTTCGCCGAAAATGCCCTGTCCCATGAGCCACATCGCTTTCACATAGGCCGTTTCAGTGATCATATCATCGCATTCGGTGATGCCTGCTTTTTTCATCAGGCGTCCGGTGACGTCGAGGCTGCAGTTGACGCGGCCGCCGATGCACTGGGACGTGACGAAGACCGGGATGCCTTCCCGGTCTGCTTTTTCGAGCATGGGGATCCATGAGCCGGAAACGTGTCCCGGGCCGATGCCTTCGAGGATGAGGGCTTTGTAGCCGGCGCCGATGAAGTAGTCGAGAATATCCGGCTTTGCGCCCGGGAAGAATTTCACGACGGCGCAGCGGTCATCAAGACCCGGCGTCAGAGCAAGCTGTTTTTCGCCGCGTTTGGTGTAAGGTGCCGTGATGCGGATCTCGTCTTTCTTGTATTCGATCTCGGCGATCGGGCTCACGCTGACGGAACGGAACGTGTTTCTCTTGGAGGCGTTCATCTTGCGGCAGCGGACGACTCTGTGCGCATAGCAGTAATCGTCGGAGAGCGTCGCATGCATGACGATCATGACTTCCGCGATGTCGCTGACAGCGGCGCGGGCGGCGCAGAGCATGTTCATGTGGTTGTCGCTGCACGGTCTGTCAGGACTCCTGAGCGCGCCTGAAAAGACGACGGGGACAGGTGTCTCAAGCATGAAGGAAACAGCCGTTGCGATCTCGCCCATCGTGTCGGCGCCGCAGGTGACGATAACGCCGTCTGCGCCGGCTTTGATCTCATCATAGACGGCCTTGGCGACTTCCGTCCAGCGGGCAGGGCCGATGTTTTCGGAAAGCTCCGTGAAAAGGGGTCTGCCGCTGATGTTGGCGAATTCTCCGATCTCCGGGACTTCGGCAAGCATATCTTCTGCCGTGTGCTTCAGCGCTTCAGCGTCGATCTCGTCATCATGATAGCAGCCGATCGGTCCGCTGAGCGTCAGGACGGAAATGTTTTTCAGGCCTTCGGTGTGCCTGACCGGGTTTCTGCCGAAGAAGTTCTCCGTCTGAGATGTCAGCGTCCGGCATTTTTCCGGAATGACGGTCACGCTGACCTGATCTTTCAGGAAACCGGCAATGTATCCGCCGCCGGTCATTTTCAGCGTGATGTAGCCTTCATCGCCCGGAATGACATAGCCTTCAAAAGTCGCGCCGTCTTTCTCAACTTCAACAAAATCTCCTTCTTTATAGGACATGATTTCCCTTCTTTTTCCGAACAGGATTTTCTTTGTAATTTTCGCTTATTCAAAATGAATAAAGTTTGTAAGAGGACATTTTGATATTTATGATTTATTCTGATGAGGCTTCATCGAGGAGTTCTCTGAGAGATGTGCTGACACCTTCGTGAAGCTGATCGATCTGATCGCTGAGACCGGCGAGGCGTTCTTTTTTATCGGCGATGTCGATGATGATGCGCGACGGCGCGGGGCCGCCGATGATCTTTCTTTTTTCGACATTCGAGACCGGGTCGAGGGCAAGCCGGATATCTTCTGCCGTCAGGCCTTTTGCGGACAGTTTTTCACCGATGAATTCGGATGAGATGCGGTCGAGAACATCAAGCGTCGGCTCTTCACCTGTTTTGGTGAGCATGCCGATGATGCCGTGTGCCGTTCTGAACGGAATTCCGGCGGACCTGACGAGCGTGTCGGCAAGTTCGGTCGCTGTCGTGAAGCCGGCAGTCGATCTTTCTTTTAAGACATCTTCATTGACGCGGAGCGTCTTCATCATGCCGGTCATGATGCGGACGGACGCGCGGGTGACAGCGGCGCTTTTCTGAATGTGGGGCGTTGCTTCCTGAAGATCTCTGTTGTAGCTGAGCGGGAGACCCTTGCAGGTGGTGAGAAGAGCCATGAGCGCGCCGGTGACGATGCCGGTCTTTCCCCTCATGAGTTCAGCCGTGTCCGGATTTTTCTTCTGAGGCATGATCGAGGATGTTGATGCGTATTTGTCATCGAGTTCGACGAATGAGAATTCCTGGGAAGACCAGATGACGAGTTCTTCGGCCATGCGGCTGAGGTTGACGGCGATGTTCGCAAAGACAGAGGCGCATTCGATGAGGAAGTCGCGGCTGCTGACGGCATCCATGGAGTTGGGGATCGGGCCTGAAAAGCCGAGGAGATGAGCCGTTCTTTCCCTGTTGATATTGAATCCGGTCGAAGCGAAGGCTGCCGAGCCGAGCGGGCAGATGTTGACGCGGGAAAAGGCGTCGATCGTTCTTTCGATGTCGCGCTCGAGAGCCTGCGCATGCGCCATGAGGTGGTGCGCGAAAGTCGTCGGCTGCGCGTGCTGAAGATGCGTAAAGCCGGGCATCAGGGTATTCGTGTGTTTTTCGGCGAGGGCGACGAGCGTGTCTTCAAGCGATGAGAGTTCGTCAAGAAGGCCCAGGAGTTCTTCACGGAGCGCGAATCTGATACAGGTCGCGACTTCGTCGTTCCGGGAACGGCCCGAATGCATCCGGCCGCCTTTTCCTTCGCCGATGATGTCGATCAGTCTCGATTCGAGGGAAATGTGGATGTCTTCGTAGCTGAAATCGAGTTTTTCCATGCCTTCGTTCCGGATCTGTACGAGACCTTTCAGAATGGCGCGGCAGTCATCTTCACTGATGATGCCCTGTTCTTTGAGCATCAGCGTGTGCGCAAGATCGACAAAAATATCAGCCTCAAAGATCCATTTGTCCGCTTCCATGGACGACGTGTAAATCCTCATTTCTTCATCGGGACCGGCGCTCAGGCGTCCTCTTCTTAAAATATCACTCATGTTCGGAAATCCTCCGGATAAAAAGTATCAGAACAGATAAGAAATGACAATTCTACGGAATGCCATATTAAATATTTTTGGCAGGCGGACACGGGACAGCAGACGACTGAAAAAGACGGATAATACAATAAGATCACCATATATAAATTGCGATTGTCTAAAAACATAGACCCGCACCATAACATACAGACAGTAATATATATTGTGTTGTTTATGACATCTTGCTGCACAATTGAATTTTTGTGTACACGAAACAGGAGGATCAATATGAAACAAAACACTTTTTTGATATCTGTTATTCTCCTTATTTTTCTTCTTGTTTTTCTTCTTGTTGTTTTTCTTCTTGTTTTTTCTCATGTGGTATTTTCAACCGCAGGATCGGAAACGACTGCGACTGTCGTCGTCATAAAAGCAGATCCGTCAGACGTCAAAGATTTTCCGCAGGACAACGCGGGCCGGAAAACAGAAATTATGGAGGCGGTGATAATGACGGAAGAAGATCAGTCAGACAATGTGTCAGAAAAAGTTATGATTATCATGACAAAAAATGAAAATGCTCTTCATCCTTCTCTTTATGAGAGAGGTTTTGTGTTTTTCACGGATACCCTTTCTGCTTTTGCGCGGATATTCTGCCGTATACTGATTTCACCGGCTTTCTGAAAACAGTTCTCCGGCAGATCCGCCGGATTTTTTATTTCTGCCCGCATGACAGGGATCCGGAAAACATCGATAAAAAAATCAGCCGTCCGGAAAAACCGGAGCGGCTGAATCAAAGGAGTCCTGTTTCGTTTTTCATATCGGGCTGACTGTCTGACAGTCCGGCTGCCCGGCGGATCTTCCGGATCCGGACCGGCAGCCTGATCGCCGTCAGTATCTGATGCGGGGGTCGACACGGACACGGTCGAGGAGTTCCTGTTTTTTGCCGGCGTTCCAGCCGCTGACGGACTGGAGATATCCGGTGATCCTCGACATGTGGTCGATGTTCGTCGAGCCGCACTTCGGACAGCAGTCCTTGATGCCGGATGCGACGTATCCCTCATCTTTGCAGATCGTCATGTCGCGGGTGAATGCGAAGTAACCGGTCTGGGTGTTCTGTGCGATGTACATGGCCATTTCCTGGAGTCCGTCCGGATCCGGTGCGCCTTCACCGAGCCAGATGTGGAGGATGTTTCCGCCGTCGACGATCGGGAAGAACGTCTGTTCGTAGCCGATCCTTTCGATGATGGAAATGTCGGCACCGACGGGGATGTGCGTGCCGTTCGTGTAGTAGACGGGCAGATCTTTTGTCGTTCCGAGGAATTTCTTGGCCTGTTCGACGTCGCCGTTCATGTTGTTTTCGGCTTTGTCGCCGTAGTGGATCAGATCGGAGATGGCGAATCTCTGAGCCGTCGTCTCGGCAGGCGTTCTGGCAAGAGCGATCGTGATGCCGTTTTCTGCGGACAGTTTCTGGGCGTAGAGTTTCATTTCGTACATCATGCGGATAGCGAATCTGTAGGAATCCTTGGATTCGTAGATGGCTTTTCCGGTGTGATATTTGACCATTTCGTTGATGCCGACGACACCGATCGTGTAGACCAGGCTGTCGAAGTCGACGGCAACGGCGCCCTTTTTGAACGTGTTCGGGTCGCGCGGCGTCTGGGAAGCGAACGGGATGCGATTGCAGGCCAGGAGATGATCCATCCAGTTCTTCTTGATGCGGAAGACTTCGACGCATTTCTTCATGAGGAATTTGAGTTCATTGAGGAGTTTTTCATCGTCGTGGTCCGCTTTGTAGGCCGCGCGCGGGCAGTTGAGCGACATGACCATCCAGGAACCCATGGAGAAGTGCTTTCCGTTCCTGAAGTAGAGCTTGTCGTCGAACTCGTGGTCGTCTGTCGGGTTGGCCGAGAACTGATAGGCGCAGCACTGATAGCAGCTGATGCCGTCGCCGGCGCCGCGGTATTCGGGAATCTGGTTGTCGAAATACGGCGTTCCGAATTTGGCGGCGAGTTCGAACGTCAGGCGGTAGAGCTGCTTGTAAGTCGGAACATCCGGGTTTGCGGCATTGAAAGCTTCGTCTTCTTTCATGAAATCCGGTTCGATGGAAATCTCGGGTTTCGGGAAACTGAACGGTTTTCCCCAGGCATCGCCTTTGAGCATGACGACCATGAGCGCCTTGAAGCCGAGTCTGACTTCTTTTTCGAGTTCGCCGTAGGTCCGGACTTCGGTGCCGTTCGTGCCGTCCCAGACTTTTCCCATGGCGACGACCGGTTTGTCTTTCCAGAGCTTCGGGACGCCCGGAGAGAGCTGGACGGAGGAGAAGACCGTCTGACCGCCGCGGGCGCACATCATCTGCATCATTTCGTAGACGAACATCTGCATGAGCTGTTCGAGTTCCTTGTCGGTCTTGCCGACGAAATACGGCGCAAGGAATGTCAGGAAGTTGTAGAAACCCTGACCGCCGGCGAAGTTCGTCTGGGCGGAGCCCATGACTTTGACGGCGTGGAGAATGGCCACTTCTGCATTCATGGCAGGGCCTGCGACGCTTGACTGGACGCCGACGCCGTCGGGCATGAGGCCGTAATAGAAGAAATATCTGAGGTCCCAGTCCTGACAGAACGGACGGGTGCCGAAGTATTCCAGGTCGTGGATGTGGAAATCACCGTTGAGGTGAAGATCGGCGAGATCTCCCGGCATGAGGAGGAGATTCTGTTCCTTGGACATTTTGTCGGCTTTTTTCTTGTGGGACGTTTCGGCATTGTCGAGCTGGTTGGCGTTGTCGTTCGCTTCGAAGCCGAGACCGCTGTCGATCTCACATGAATCGTAAACGGATGCGCCGACTCTCGTCATGACGTTGCGCCATTCCGGGTGGCCGCGTTCAAGAAGGATGCAGTTGACGATCTCGCGGATCAGCGGGCCGGAGAGGAACTGAAGATTCATTTTTCTGACACGGACTTCGGCATCTTTGGCGATATCCATGGCTTCTTCTTTCGTGATGCCCGGGATGTTGTAGAATCTCTTGGCGATGGACGTCTCTTTGACGAGCTGTCTGACAATCTCGTTGCGGTCCCAGTCAAGGACATAGCCGCCGGTCGTTCTGACTTTCGGCATTGTTGAAATCGCGCTGCCGTCAAAAGTCTGCTGGACCTGTTTCGGCAGCTGGTTTATTTCGGTGGACATTTTCGGAACTCCTTTTTTTGTTGTGCAGCGCTTTGCTGCGGTGCAATGATCATCGGATGATCATGAAAGATCGATGAGAGTGAGAATGATCGTGAGAGTGTGAGAATCGTGAGAGCATGAGAACAGCAGGAAATCTGAGAACGGCTGCTGTGCGGGATCCGGCCGATCTCTGTCGTCTGCTGTTTCAGCGGTTTCTGTCTTACAGACGGGATCTGACGGCGTCTTCGTTGAGTGTCATGCCGCTGAAAAGATACTTGTGTGTCAGGAAAACATCACCGATCTGAAGGACCGGAGCCATATTCGTGAAGACATTGTTCATGGCAAGCTCGGTGAGTGAGGCCGGGCTTCCCATGTCGGCTTCCCGGAATTCGATTCCGTTCTGACGGAAAAATTCTTTGAGGATTTTGCATTTCGGGCAGACTTCCGTTGTGTAGATCGTGATGTCGGACATGTGTGATTCTCCGTAATGTGAGTCGGGACAGATCGTGTATCCCGGGATGATGGAAAGTGAAAGTGGAAGTGGAAGGTGGAAAGTGAAAGGTGGAAAGTGAAAGGTGGAAGTGAAAGATGGAAGCGGGAGATGAAGGATGAAGGAAGAATGAAGAGAAATATGATAAACAAAAAACGGACAGACACAGAATTGAAAAAGATACGAGAGAGAAAATGACAGGATACAGAATGAACCGGACGGAAGACAGCGCGCGCAGATGCCGCACATGTGCGGCCGTGTCTGTCATATTAAAATAAGAAACAGAATCGATCGGGAATAAGGAACGGATCAGAATAAAGGCCGGTGTCTGATGACCGGCGCACTGATATCTATCATTAATTCAGGTCATTGATTCAGATTGTCTGTGTCAGTCTGTCAGCTGACTGCATTGTCAGCCGGCTTTCTCCCGGTGATCCGTCTGCTGACTTCAGATCACGGATCCGGCTTGATGCCGGGACGCAGCCGATACCGCGGATCCGGAAAGCGGAAGAACTGTTTTGATGTATGTGTTTTGCTTCTGCTCCCCGGGACGGTACTTTGCAGTAAATTATCCGGTGACAGGATCGATGATCAGAAAGATCTGTCGGGATGGTGCCTTCAGCCTGTGTCTGTTTTTTGATTTCCGGACAGCTGAGTGTTTGAGTGTTGAGTGTTAAACTGACCGGGACAGGGCTGTTCAGGCAACTTCCTAAAGGAGTCACGATATAATATAAATCACGAATATCTGAATAGTTATCAGATATGGATACGATTCTGCTGATGCTGATTGTGTTGCGGATGTTGATTTCAGGCCGATGACAGACCCGTACAGGTAAATCACCCGATAAAATATCCGGTAAATGTTGCGGTATTGGTTGCTCAGGTGACAGGATCAGAAAAAAACAGAGTCGGAAAAAGTCCGGAAAAATGAGTCGGATCATACCGGACGGATATGAAATATCACGATATATCAGTTTCATGAGATATTACGGATCAGGAAAAAATCAGAGAAAAATAAGAAGATTGTTGAAGAAATGATCAGAGAAAAATAAGAAGAAGATCAGAAGAAAATACAGGAAAAAGGCAGAAAAAAAGGAAGAAAAAAGGGCAAAAAATGCAAAAAAAGGCAAAAAAGGGCAAAAAAGGGCAAAAAAGGGCAAAAAAGGCAAAAAAGGGCAAAAAAGAGCAAAAAAAGACAGAAAACGAGCAGAAAAGACAGAAGAAAAAGCAGAAGAAAAGATCCGGAGAAATCAGAAAAGCCCGGGAAACCCGAAAAAGACTTATCGGGATCCCGGCTGAAATCTTCCTGAGACGTTTTCTGAAATTTCCGGAAAAACGTTCATCAGACCCGGAGACCGGCAGACAGGCCGGGATCAGTGATCCGGTCCGGCCTGCTCCGGAGCGATGTTTTCCGGGCCGCGTCCGTTTATTTCATAGGAAAGGATCTCGAATGCCAGATCCCTGACTTTCTTCCGTTCGGTCTTGCTGATGTTTCTTTCTTTCATGATCTTGAGCCGTTTTTTGAGCGTGATCTTCTGTGATCCTTTGAGGAGATTGTCGGCATGCGCAACGATCTTTTCTTCGAGTGTGCTCGGGATATAATCATCATCAGGCAGACCGAATGACACGGCATCTTCACGGCTGAGCCCGGCGCCGATGTGTTTTTTGATGATCAGGACGAGAGCGGGATCAAGCCCGTGTTTTTCTGCAAGGGAAGCGCCGATGACGGCGTGATCCATGCCGTGGGAGACTGACCGGCCGAGATCGTGGAGAAGGCCGCCGGCTTCGACAAGTCTGATATCGACCGGACAGCCGGCCGCCGTGATCCGGTCTGCGATCCGGAGCGCTTCGTCTGTGACGGCGATCACATGGCGGATGACATTTTCAGGGCATCCTTCTTCGCGGAGAAGGGCAAGAGCTTCATCACGTTCAGGAACGGAATTCATAATATCAGAGGATGAAGAACGGAAGTCAGATAAATAATATTGCAAAACGGGACTGCAGAAAAAAAGGACGGCAGAAAAAGACAGCAGAAAAAGGACGGCAGAAAAAAGACAGCAGAAAAAAAGACGGCAGAAAAAAAGACGGCAGAAAAAAAGACGGCAGAAAAGGAATTGCAGGAAAAAAGAACGGAAATCAGAACGAAAATCAGAACGGAAGGCCGAAAAAAGAAGGAGAAGACAGAAGCATAAAACCGGCCCGTATGTCGGGCCGGGTTGATGCTTTCTCATGATCGTTTTCAGAGGCACTGTCTGAATTCTTCGATTCTTTTGTCGAGAAGGGCTTTGAATTCTTCGTTGTCCTCGTAGACGAGGTTGTCACCGCAGACAGGGCAGATGAATTCGTTTTCGGTCGCTTCGTTGAAGACGAGCCTGACGCAGTGCTGCGGGCAGATGTAGAAGAGATTGCCGGACTCGTACTCCTGTCTTTTGAGGAGATTGCGGTAGAGTTTTTTCTTTTCTCTCTCCAGCTGGTGTTCGATGCCTGTCATATTGAGCCTCCAGCGGAAAGTCAGCCAGCCGCTGTTGGTATCCCTTTCACGTTTGCAGATCGTGAATTTGTTTTCGCCGAGGATGAAAAGGATCTTGCGGACGGTGTTGAGGGAGATGTCGTATTCTCCTTCAGCGTTTTTGTCAGCTTTGTTGTAAGCCTCCGTGGCGCTGATGAGTTCTTCGGAAAGTCTTTTGATCAGCCCTTCGGGATTTTCGGCATCAGCGATCTGTTCATCCAGAGAAACGATCCGGGCGGCGGCTTCAGAGGCTTCTCTGTCTTTGTCAGCGGCTTTGAGACGGTAAGTCCTGATCTTTTTCCGGGATTTTTCCAGGTCGCTCAGGAGTTTCCGGAGTTCAGCGCTTTCAGGGATCTTTGTCTCTTTTCCGGAAATGTTTTCCGGATCTCCGTCCGGGTTTTCGGTTTCCGGTTCAGACGGCGGGACGGTTCCGCCGAGGGCGATGATCTGTTCTTCGATGTTTTTGGCTTTCAGTTCTTCGTCACCCGCGGATTTCCGGTATGATCCGCTCTTTTCGGTCGCTTTTTCCTGTTCTGTCCGGGCGGCTTCCAGATCATCGCGGATCTTTCTGATGAATTCGCTGTTTTCCGATGAAAGATCTTCGATACTGCTTCTGAGATCTTTGACAGATTCGTCATCAACGGCGCTGTCGCCCTTTTTGCTGAGTGCTTCACTGAGCATTTCAGAAAGCCTTTTTCTCAGACCGTCCGGATTTTCAGCATCGGCGATCGTTTCTGTCAGAGAAATGATCAGGTCGGCGGCCTCAGAGGCTTCCCTGTCTTTGTCAGCGGCCTTGAGGCGGTAATTCCTGATCTTCTTCCGGGATTTTTCGAGATCGCTCAGGAGTTTCCGGAGTTCTTTGCTTTCGGGAGATACTGCCGTTTCTTCATCATTGTCGCCGGATCCTTCTGAGAGAGCGTCTTTTGATGCGGAAACGGTTTCCGGATTTCCGGCCCGGTCTTCGGTCTCCGTTTCAGCCGGCAGGTCTTCAGGAACGGTGCCGCCGAGCGCGATGATCTGTTCTTCGAGGACTTTGGCTTTCAGTTCTTCATCTTCGCCGGATTTCCGGTATGATTCGCTCTTTTCGGCGGCTTTGTCCCGGTCCGTCTGAGCGCTTTCCAGATCACTGTGAAGCTTTTTGATAAACTCGCTGTTTTCCGAAGAAAGATCTTTGATCCGGTTTTTGAGATCCTTGACTTTTTCTTCAGCATCTTTTCTGATCTTTTTGAGCGGATTGAGAATGTCACAGATTTCTTCATCCGTTTTGTCTTCATCCGGCATGGCCCGGATCAGCGTGATGCCGTCATCGCCGATGAGACGTTTTAAATATCCCAGATTCAGGGGGTTTTCAAGATCGATCAAAAGTTGTCATCCTCTCTTGATTAATTAACGGTTTCAGACAGCGCCGGAAAAAGGATAACCCGTTGTCTGAAACAACAAATAAAACACCAATAAAACACCAATAAAACACCGATAAAACAAAGATGAAACACAGATAAAACAACACAGATAAAACGCAGATGAAACAGAGATAAAACGCATTTTAAATTATGATGAGACCTGATAAAACGATATCATGTATCATAAAACGATATTGGTCGACAGCAACAGGGCAACATCCGCATCAACGGGGCAGATGTGCCGGAACACATGCGTCAGGGCAGATTTCAGGCGGAATGCGATAAAGTACCCTCACGCAAAATAAAGCAACGCCTTTATTCACTTCTCCTATATAACAGTAATTTCCGGCGCGTTCCTGTGTCGGGCCTGTCCCGATAATGTCGTACGGTGACGGCAGTCTGTCAGACGTGACGGATACGGAAAATCAGTACGCCGGTCCGTTCTGCGGCCGGGATCGGAGGGCAAAAAGGCCGTATTCCGATCTGAAGACTTTGATCTCGCTGCCGGGAAGCGCATTGAAGACCATCGGTTTTCTGATCGTGACCGTTTCAAAGGTGACCGGATCGAGGACCTGGACAGCGTTTCCTTCTTCAGAGATGAGGACGGCATCCATGGCGTCTTCGTCAACGTTTCCGAGGCGGATGACGTTTTTCATGACGTCGCTTTCTTCGAAGAAACCTGAACCGTCCGCGAGGCAGATGCCTGTGATCCGGCGGGCGCAGTTCCTGATCTCGATGACTTTTCCGTCATAATAAATGACGTCGCCTTTTTTGAATTCCGGCAGGCGCATGGCGAAAGTCGTTCTGTATGCTTCTTTGCCGTCTTTCATGCCGGCGAGCGTATAGGATTCGGAAACGGTGCCGCCGTAGAGGTCGATGATCCGCCGGCAGAGCTGACGGGCGGCATTCGTCGATCCGATGTAATAATCGGTTCCTTCTTTCAGTTCGACGATATCCGAGACGAAAGCCAGTTTGTCGCCTTTTCTGTCCAGCTGCTCCAGCGTTGCGGAAGTCAGTTTCCGGCATTCTGAAAGTTCTTCTTTCGAAGGCTGGCGGTTCGTGCCGCGGATCTGGATGACCGCTTCGAAATAACCGCCCGCTTTTCTGCTGCACATGTCGCAGGCTTCTCTTTTGATACGGACTTCCGTTTTGCCGTCCTTGTAGACGGGAACGCCTTCGATCGTGCCGTCCACATCGACATAGAGGTCATAAATGTAAGGCGTCCGCGCGACAGGCTGCATACCGACGGAAACGTTGTCGATGTCCGTGTTGATCAGAAGCACTTCGCGGGAGAGCATCATGATGATCTCTTCGATGTTTTCCCCGTCTTCCCACTTGTTCTTGTGGTAAAAGGCGCCGCATTCGGGACAGACCCGGACATGAAAGACGAGCGGCATTTCAAAAAGATCGTACTTCGCTGAAAAACAGGCAGGGCAAAGACTGCGGATAAGTTTTTCACATTCTTTGCCGCAGGACGGACAGATCAGAAGATTGCTCATTTCACACACTCCCGGAATGAATCTGAATAGAACGGCCGGATAATTATAACTTGCTCAGAAGACGGAAAATCACGCACAGGAAAGAGATGCAGGCGGTGCAGGCAGTGCAGACAGTACAGGCGGTACAGACAGTGCAGGCGGTACAGACAGTGCAGGCGGTACAGACAGTGCAGGCGGTACAGACAGTGCAGGCGG